>NZ_JAYGHQ010000021.1:0-97395 GCF_034931425.1 Crocosphaera sp. XPORK-15E | reverse complement strand
ATGACTTGTAACTTTGTAGGGCGTAGTTTGTATTGGTATGCCGTTCTCATCGATTTAATTAGTGACTCCGAGAATTAATTAATTGGTCAACTCCGTACCTACGTTGACCCGCCTATCCATCCCGTCGCCAAATGAGTACATTATGGCGCGGGGCTTTCGGCGATTTAGCTAACTTGATGAAAAGGTGGGCAATGCCCACCCTACATCTACTTAATAGCGGGTGCTTTGAGTGGCATATTATAGGTTGAAGCAACTTCAACCTTTTCCACTAAACTCGGCACAGAATGTCTCAATCTTGCGGTTAATTGACTGGTGGTTGCATCATAAATCTGGGTCACAATTTTAGGATACAAACCAATGCCAATAATAGGAATTAGCAAACAAGCAATAATAAATACCTCTCTGGGTTCAGCATCAATGAGTTTTGTATGAGAAACTAACTCTTTGTTTTCTGGGCCATAAAGTATTTCTCGCAACATTGACAGTAAATAAATGGGAGTTAAAATCACACCTATTGCGGCTAAAAAGACAACAATCACTTTAAAAGTTGGATTATAAGCATCGCTGGTGGCAAAGCCCACAAATACCATTAATTCTGCTACAAAACCACTCATACCAGGCAAAGCTAAAGAAGCCATGGAACAAGTTGTCCACATAGCAAATATCTTCTTCATCTTTTTGCCAATACCACCCATTTCATCTAACATCAGGGTATGGGTACGGTCATAGGTAGCACCTACCATAAAAAAGAGACTCGCCCCAATTAAACCATGGGAGATCATCTGTAACATGGCCCCACTTAACCCAATGTCAGTAAAGGAAGCCATACCTATGAGAACAAAACCCATGTGAGAAATGGACGAATAGGCGATCTTTCGTTTGAGGTTTCGTTGAGCAAAAGACGTTAAAGCTGCATAAACAATGTTCACCACCCCTAAAATTACCAAGACAGGGGCAAAATAGGCATGAGCATCGGGTAACATCCCCGCATTCATCCTTAAAAGGGCATAACCCCCCATTTTTAAGAGAATACCCGCCAGTAACATATGGGCCGGTGCTGTTGCTTCTCCGTGAGCATCAGGCAACCAGGTATGCAGGGGAAAAATGGGTAATTTGACCCCATAGGCGATCAATAAACCCGCATAGAGGAATAATTGTAAATTCAGGGGAATACCTTTGGCGGCGATCGCACTCATATCAAAGGTAACAGTATCCCCAAAAAAGGCCATGGTTAAGGCAGCAACCAGGATAAATAATGATCCCCCTGCGGTGTAGAGAATAAACTTAGTCGCAGCATAGAGACGACGTTTTCCCCCCCAAATTGAGAGAATTAAATACACAGGGACTAATTCTAATTCCCACACCAGGAAGAATAACAACATATCCTGTACGGCAAAAACTGCAATTTGTCCGCCGTACATTAACAGCATCAGGAAGTAAAAGAGTTTGGGTTTAAAGGTGACAGGCCAAGCGGCCATGGTGGCCAAAGTGGTAATAAACCCTGTTAATAAAATTAGGGGCATGGATAACCCATCAGCACCCACTGACCACTTTAAGTCGATTTGGGGAACCCAAGCATAACTTTCCACTAATTGGAGGTTGGGGTTGCTGAGATCGTATCCTGTATAGAAGGCGTAGACAATAATGACAAAATCGATCAATCCTACTGTTAGCGCATACCATCTGACCGTTTTACCATCCTTGTCAGGAATGATCGGAATTAAGAAGGCGGCCACAATGGGAAAGAGAATAATGGTAGTTAACCAAGGAAAATTAGCAAGGTTCATTGGAAATTTCTTCTAAGGTTCATCGAAATAATTGGGTTTGAAGCTTGGTTGATACCCGTTTAATTTGGTAATTTGGGGGCGATCGCCCTACCACAAACAATCTAGCAACATTTTTGAGGAGAGACTATTTTGACAATCTTAAATTTAAGGTTTAAGTCTGTGACAATTTACAAAGTGTCACAATCATCATGGTGATTAAGTATTTCGACTGATAGATTATTGTTGTGTGTGAGGAGTAAGAGTGATATGCAAAAGCCTTTGGAGTCGAAACACGGCAAGACGCCCGGAGGCTTTTGATTTTTATCTCATTTTGATTAATAGAAATAATCGACAATTAACAATAAATCATTGGCAATTGATTATCAAAAACGACACAACAACAACTGTCCTCAGAGGAGCCACTCATTGAAAAAGTCCTTTGTATGATGTCCAGAGACTAAAATGGAACTTAGCCTAAACCTAATCAGTCTTGACGCGAATAGGGTAGCTAAATTGGTCAAGCCTCCAGGCAAAATTGTTTAGATTAACTTAATTTAGTCTCAACAAAGTCTGATCTGGTGAGGGGGCATCTTGATAATTTTCCCATTATACATACCTGTAAAATCTGAGGTCAGTTTATATGAAATCTTTGATCCGTTGGAGTGCTACTTTAGGATTAGTAGGGAGTACGCTATTAACATCTTGGTTCGGTCATCTTCCTAAAGCCCTGGCCTTACCTGAAGCAGATGTTCTCAAAGTCCTGCAAATTCCTGTGTTTACGATTACCACAGCAGAAGGTGGGCCACTCATTGCGACTTTGGCCGATAATCAAAAAGTTACCCAAGTCTTTATGAGTCAACAAGATGCGGATGCTTTTTTAGGGAAACTCAAAGAAGCTCAACCAGATTTAGCAAAACAAGTCAAGGTTCAGCCTGTTTCTTTGGGTCAAGTCTATCAATTAGCGATCGCCAGCAGCAAAGAGCCAGAACAGCTAAAGTTTGCTTATATTCCGATGCAAAGTGCGGTTGACTCAGCTAAAAAAGTTTTGAGTGAGAGTGGACAACAATATGAAGGGGGTGTTCCTCTCTTTATTTTAAGAGGTGGCCCGGAACAAGCTATGTTAACGATTCAACAAAATAATCAAGAAGTAATTCCTTTCTTCTTTGAAAAAGCCCAAATTCAAGCCATTGTAGATCGGTTGAAAAAAGAGCAACCCGAACTCGCGGCTACCATGAAAATAGAAGTAATTCCCTTAGAGAATTTAATCGCAGCATTACATCAAAAAGATGATGCAATGCTAAAGCAAATTCAGCTAATTCCCTCTCAAGAAACGATTCAATTTATTCAACAATCTACGCAATCTCAATCGGGACAATCTCAGCCCAGTTCCCCTAAACAATAGTCAGTTTCTATTAAGATTTAAGGAGATTATTGCGTCAATTGTAGCTAAGGTAAAACTACCTTGGCTCTCTTTTTTTCCAGCACAAACCCTATCCGTCGGGGTAATTCATGAATTACCCCGACAATTGAGATCTTGCACCTAGCTTGAAAACCCCGATTTTTCACCAAATAGTAACGAAGTCATGCTTGGTTTGCTGTCTTTAAAAATCGGGGTTTTGTGATTTTTATGCAAGATCTCCGTACAAGAAACTAAGTCCTATCGATTATGAATAAGCATTAAGTTTTATAACATATTGTTGACTTTTAAGGAATAATACTAATAATTCTCCGTAAAATCCTTTAGAATTGAGTCATTGAATGCTAACATTTTGACCTTGATTGGAAAACTTGTTCCTAAACAAAACACATTTTTTCATAAATTTAAGCCAAAAATAAGCGCGTAAGCTCATCAGGAGGGCGAAGTGATGAAAGAGAGAGAATTATTTACTCACTACCTTAAAAATCAACGGAATTTTCGAGAAGAAAATCTGCATCAAGCTAACCTCGAAGGACTCAATTTGCAAAGAATTGATCTAACCCGTGCGGACTTAAGTGGGGCCAATTTAAAAGAAACCGATTTAAGTGGTGCTTGTCTCGCTCAAGCAAACTTAACCGATGCTGATTTGAGTTACTCTAATTTAGTCGGTGCTAACCTCACCGAAATTAACCTCATTGGGGCCGACTTAAGCGGAGCAAATTTAGCGGGAGTTAACTTAACTCATGCCGATCTTCGTTGTGCCAATTTACATAATGCTAATCTGACGAGAGCTAACCTCAAAGAAGTTAACTTAGATGGGGCTGACTTAAGCGGTGCCAACCTTTGCCATACGGTCATTGTTAACACCGATTTAAGTGTGGCTGATACCACAGGAGCCTCCTTAAAAGATAGTCAACAATGTGAGTTAGAACAACCCCTATCAGACCATTCTGCTAATTGGGTGAGTTGGTCAGGCTAGGATAGGATTTACGGGGCTAAACGATGGATTTCCCAAGTTCCATCATCCCTGGAAATATAGGAGAAGCGATCGTGTAAACGGTTCGGTCGCCCCTGCCAAAATTCAAACCGTCGGGGGGTAATGCGATAACCTCCCCAGAAGGAAGGTAGGGGGATTTCTCCCTGCTGGAATTTGTTTTTAATTTCCTCAAACTTCATTTCTAGCAGTTGTCGAGAGGTAATAATTGAACTTTGCGCCGAACACCAGGCCCCCAATTGACTGCCTCTAGGACGAGTTGTAAAATAGGATAAAGACTCTGCTGTAGAAATTTTAGCAGCAGTTCCTTGAATTTTTACTTGTCTTTCTAAAGGAAGCCATAAAAATAAGAGAGCAACTTGGGGATTTTCTGCGATTTGTTGGGCTTTATTGCTTTCGTAGTTGGTAAAAAAAACAAACCCTTTTTCATCAAAATATTTTAAAAGTACCGTTCTAATTGACGGTTCTCCTTGGGCCGAAACTGTGGCCAAACTCATGGCATTTGGTTCTGGTAACTCAGCTTGACAAGCTTGCTGAAACCACTTTTCAAACTGTTTAAACGGATCTTGAGCGAGATCGTTGCGGGTTAGGCCATTGCGGGTATATTCTTCTCGTAATGCACTGAGATCCATTATTAATTAAAGAATAAGTAAACATTTGTTACAAGTTTATTATAAATCATTTTAATACCCTTAAACAACGATTTTTGACAACTCCCTTTGTCTTACCAATGGTTTCTCTTAAGTTCAAAGATGGAAGGCAGTCTGAAGAAGGAATGCAACTGTTAAGAGAAATGATTTTAGCACGAGCATTTCCTGATTTAAGCCTAGAAGAACGTTTAACTAAAATTACTAAAATTTTTGATAATAAAGAAACATTAGATTACCTTTGTTCTATGAGTGGAGGTCACATTTACATATAGGATTGTCAACTTGTTAACCATCAATGCTATATTTATATAATAATCCATGGGGCTGTGGCTCAGTAGGATAGAGCAAGCGCCTCCTGAAAAATCGGGCATCCTGTACGGAAACGTCAGGCATGAATGTGGTCAAACTCAAGGAAGCCTAAGTCTAAGACTAAGATAGGGTAATCTTGAGCCAAGCTCTACGTCCCTAGTAGAGAAGGTGCAGAGACTGGTTGTGGGTTGCTAAGGGGAATTCATAGGATAGCATTAAACAAACCTACAACATAACGGCCACCACCTACGGACAAAGTTTCTGTCTAGGGTGAAGGGATAGTCCAGAGAGTAGGGAAACCTACACCAATCTGAAGCGCTAGGTCGCCGGTTCAAATCCGGCCAGTCCCGTCTCTTTATAAATTATTAATGATGGTAAGCCTTGATTAAGGGAGCATAATTGTTTGAGATGCGTCATCAAAAATAGGTTTATCCTGATAGTGATCGACGCATTAAGATGTTGGTGTGAGAGTGTGACTCATGTTGCTTAAGATACGTTCTCCCAGACCAGAAATTAAGGTTATTCCCCCTCGCAGAGCTAAAATAAGGATTTTTCCCCTCATTCCTCTGTTAACCCTCGGTCTATGGTTCGGTTATAAACAATTACAAAGTTATTTTGTCCAACCTGAAGCCATCTTTGTCTTGGGGGGACACGAAGATCGAGAACGTTTTGCGGCTCAATTAGCCCTAAAACACCCCAATTTGCCGATCTGGGTATCTTCCGGCAGTCCCGAAGGCTATGCGACCAAAATCTTTACTAAAGCCGGGGTAAACAGCGATCGCCTTCATCTCGACTACCACGCTAAAGACACGGTAACAAATTTTACAACCTTAGTTAAAGAATTAAAATCCCAAGGAATTGATAGTGTTTATCTAATTACATCTGATAATCACATGAACCGGGCCAGAGTCATTGGAGAAATCGTTTTTGGTAGTCAAGGTATTGTCTTAAAACCGATTTCTGTTCCTTCTCATGGTTCCCCCGAATCCTTAGAAAAAATTGTCAGAGACGGAGGACGATCTTTATTGTGGTTACTAACAGGAAAGACCGGGGAAAATTTAATCGACCCCTAACTTATACTTGTTGCCAAGTCCCATGAAAACTAAAGGGGATCACATTAAGTTTATTTTAATCCTTCTCCACATACAGGCGATCGCCCTGAACAAATGTAATTTTTTCTGACATCTGGGCCAGAATAAAATTTACCAATTAATTGCTGACAATCACATCATCTATTCTAACCCCAAAAATCTTCCCAAAACCTTGATGATTGCGCCACAAATAAGGTATGTTGTAATTACGGCTGGAACTGCTAAATAGGACAAAAAACTGACTGAGCGTTCCTGTTTCAAATGCTCACGAACTGCTAAGAACGGAATAATATTTATGGCATGATAATTTGTCATGGGATAGGGTAGAAAAAAGAGCATTGCAGGGGCATTTAAGAAAAAAAATAAACCACCATCGCCTAATGTTTGGGCTAACCCCATCACAAAAACATAGGGCCAGAACCTAAAATAAAAACGGTTAATAAAATACCAAATTACTGAAAAAATTATGAGATAAGCAGGTAAGGTAAAAGCTAAATCTATGCCATATTGGATTAGTCCCCCCATAATGGATGTATCTCGGCCAATACGCAATGATAGAAAAACGGGCATTGAAATCATGTGAAAACCCTCTACAACTGCGGCCAGGAAAGTCGCTAAAACAATAAATCGGGTTTTGTGCGGGAGTTGAGGAAATGCTTTCACTAATATTGAACGTAACGCAATCTGTAGAAGAATAAACCCGATCACTAAAAGACGAGTAATATTTTCAGCAGAGAAACCTGCCAGAACAATTGATAGGCTAATTCCAAGTGTTAACCAAATAAAATATAGTATTTGCCCAATTCCAAGTTTTTTCACATATTCACACAACTTAGTTAGTATATGCTCAAGGGAGGATCAATCATACCTTACTTGATTGATAATCAACAAGATTCGGTGAAAAATATGATTGCTAACGTCGCTCATCGCTATAGCTTGGATGAATATCGCGCCCTTGAAGAAAAGACAGAGGGACGCAGTGAATATCATGATGGAGAAATTGTACCCATGGCCGGCGGCTCACTCAACCACAGTCGTATTGGTGGTAATATTTTTGCTTTTCTGAAGTTCCTTCTTCGAGATACTCAATTCGAGCCAATTAATAGTGATTTAAGGTTATGGATTCCTGAATATCAAAGAGGTTTATATCCTGATGTTATGCTTTTTGATGGTGAACCGCAACTAAACGATAATCGCAATGATGAAGTTTTAAATCCGCTCTTAATTATTGAAGTGCTTTCCCCGACAACTGCAAGTTATGATCGTGAAAGTAAGTTTCGGATGTATCGCATAATTCCTAGCTTTTGTGAATATTTGTTAGTGGAGCAGGATGAACCATTTGTTGAACGTTATAGTAAGCAAGATCAAGGTTGGTTATTGAGTGATTTTAAGGGCTTGGAGTCATCAATTGCCTTGGATTCTGTTGGCATAGAATTACCAATGGCGGAAATCTACCGTAATCTTATTAATATTATTACTAGATATGAGGGCAAATAAAACTAAATTAAGTCTTAAATTTTACAGGTTTACTCAAAAATTTTATTTTATTTTTATAGCTTGGATTTAATAAGTGCTTTTAGAGTGGAAGTAGGGAGAGAAATTGTTCACAACTGAGGGTAATTTTAACATTAATGCCTCAGTGATATCTATTGAGAGAATTAAAATGAATAGATTTTTAATCGGGATAATACCAATTATCGCCTTAACTTCTGCTGTGCAAATGACCACAGCCCAAACCATTGATCAATCTCAGGGACAACCCACAGCAGCTACTCAAAGAATAAGTGGTAATTCTCCTTATTTAGTGGGTACAGTGGTTGGGGTTGTTTCTGGCCCTTATGGCAGTATTTTATTTGTAGAATTAGGGGACAAAACGAAATTAAAATTTCATCATCCCAGTAGTTCAGTTGGTCGAGGTGAACGGGTTTTAGTGTATAAAAAGAATGGGGATTTTTATTTGATAGAAGCGGCTAATCCTCAGTATTAAAATCCTTGAATTTAGGTTAGGGTTAGAGATTATATTCTACTGAAGCTTAGGATATAAATAAACCCTAACCCTTTGTAAATTAGATTTTCCATAGTTTTTATCTCCATCAAAAGATGGTTAGTTATGGTTAACAATTGCGGAGATTAAGCGGGACATAAAGCCGATTCTGAAGAAAGTTGTTTGAATAAGGTGTTAGCAACTTCTGCGGCTAATTTAACAGGGAAATTACTTGAGCCAATGGAATGTAAAATACAATTGTCAAAGTTGGCTTGTCGTTCTTGTTTTAACTGAAAACTGACCAATAATTCCTGATTAGGATTATAGGATTGTAATTTCAGGTTAATCTTGTTTTTTAAGGTTCTTTCCGAAAATAATTGAGATAAATCTGTTTCATAGTCCAGGCTAATTGAGCCATCATATTCATCCACAATAATCACTAACATTCCATTTCCTTGTGCTTGACGAAAATGCCAAAAACAACTCGATAAAACGCTATAGTTACATTGTAAAAACTTTTGTCTAACTTCCCGATCTGATAAATTCATCATCATAGCCGTCTCACTAGGTTGGTTTTTTTGAGAATCTTTAAACATTGTGCGCCTTTTAAAACTTAAAAGCAGTGAGCTTGCTACACTTTTAAAGTGAGTTTCGTCACTCAATAATTACCCCTAGATTCAACAAGATGGAAATTCAACCGTCACTGAAATTACCCAAAGATTACCAAGAAAACCCAATTTTCATTAACCCATCTTTGTCCCTTTCTCAGATGGGTTGTGGTACTTGGGCCTGGGGAAATCGACTGCTGTGGGGTTATAATCAAACCATGGATGAGGCACTACAACAGGTGTTTAATCTAGCGGTGAGTCAAGGTGTTATCTTATTTGATACAGGGGACTCTTACGGGACGGGAAAACTTAATGGACGCAGTGAGAGTTTACTGGGAAAATTTGCCCAAGCCTATCAGGGGCCTAATCAGGATAAAATTTGTTTAGCGACGAAATTAGCGGCTTATCCCTGGCGATGGACTCGTCAGGCGATGGTAAGGGCAGGAAAAGCCTCCGCCGAACGTTTGGGCAGAAATATTGATTTAGTGCAGATGCACTGGTCAACAGCAAATTATGTTCCTTGGCAAGAATGGCCCTTATTAGATGGGTTAGGAGATCTTTATGAGCAGGGTTTAGTTAAAGGGGTGGGCTTATCTAATTATGGGCCAAAACGTCTTAAACAGGTATATAAGAGGTTTGCAGCCAGAAATATTCCTATTGTCACCCTACAGGTTCAATATTCCTTATTATCCACTTATCCGGTGACTGAATTAGGGCTTAAGGAAGTTTGTGATGAATTGGGCATTCAATTAATTGCTTATAGTCCTTTAGCGTTAGGATTATTAACAGGAAACTATACAGAACAAGGGCCGTTTCCGAAAGGGTTACGGGGGATATTTTTCCGACAGATGTTGCCGAAAATTAGTCCCCTATTAGATGGGTTAAAAGCGATCGCATTAACCCATCAGAAAACGATGGCACAAGTGGCAATTAATTGGTGTATTTGTAAGGGTTTTATTCCCATTCCTGGGGCAAAAACTGTGAAACAGATGGAACAAAATTTAGGTGCTTTGGGTTGGCGACTGAGTGAGGGGGAAATGACAGAACTTGATCGATTAACGGAAAAAGTTGAGAAGAAAATGATCCAAAATTCTTTTCAAACTAAGTAAGTTTTGCTGTAATTAAACTCAGATCTTGCACCTGAACCAAAAATCTGATTTTTTGTCTAAATTGCAACGAAAGAATCAGGTTTTGATGATTTAAAAATCGGATTTTTTTAGCTTTTCGGTGTTGGTGCAAGATCTCAGCATAAGTCGTTTAAATGCCTAAATCATTGTTCTAAAGCAGATCTGCCTTGTTTTCCCAGTCGAACCAATAAAAAATAGGCCAAATAAAGAACATAAATAGAGAGTCCAAGTAAGCCCAAAAAGCCTAAAAATCCTGGTGTTGCGTCTTGATGAACAATTGACCAATAACCCACAGGGACTTGAAGCCAAACTTGACAAAACGGCGTTTCTAAGGTGCTGCGAGAGACAGCACAGGAAAGAAAAGGCACATCAACCATGGCCCCTAAACTAGAATAAACCGTAACCGCCCAACGCCATGATGTTAAGACTAACTTGAGGAAACTGGGGGGTAGATCTTTGATTTCATCATTCAAGTCCAGCCAAAACCACAAAGAAATAGGAATCAGAATACGGGCCGCTAGTAAAGTCACAAACCCCATTTGTCCAGAAAAAGCTTGAAAGGGTGTATTTTCCCCCAACCAACCAGGGGCCATGAGATAAACAGTAATTATTAACAGACTGGCGACTCGCCAATAGATGACGAGCAAACGTCCGATCGCATCCATTTGTCTTGCAAAAGCCCAAATTGTCAGGATAATTGGGATAATTAAATTAAATAAGAGTGCTAATCGGTAATCTATCCAGATTAATGGTCGAAACCAAAGATCTTCCATGGCGTTTGTGGATTCCTCAAAAATTCTTCAATCATTGTAAAGGTTAATCCGTTCCCCGTCCCTGACTTTGGCAAGAAGTTTAGACAAAAAAGCAGTGAAAATTCGGAAATTCTCACTGCTGCGCGATTTAAGATGAATCAGAAGGAAAAAAGGCAACTAGAGAAACCCATCCCCTTTAGTCATCATAAACTCGGCACTCAACAGCATCAGGATTATCATCACAATATTTTTCCAAGGATGTCTGGGTGGGTTTTTTTTCGCGTTGGTGAGCAGCTTCTGCTTGCAGTTCTTCAACAGCATCCCAAGCCGCGGCACAATCACCGGATGTACTACCTTCGACACTACAAACTTCTCTGGCGTTGCTTAATTCCTGTTCAATTTGTTCGTTAATGTTACTCATGATCCCTCTAACTGTCTAACTTTAACTCTAAGATGTTAGTAAACTAATTTATCCTAACGGATTTTAGGGTGCTATGAGTCAAGCAAGGTTTTAGAAGTCGGTTTTCTCTACCTCTAGGGTTCAGATCTAGAAGAAGGCAGAAGGCAAAATCCAGATCCTTGCTGTAACGGGAGTTTCAGCTTTTTGGGATGTCCTAGACTATACTTTATTATCTACATTCGTTAAGTTTCCATGACTGATCATTCATCAATGCAGTGGACTAATGCCCTCTCAACCCGTCCTTCTTTAGAAGGGGCCGTAACGGAAGTGGTTGAAAAGATTAAACAGTCTTTATCTCATCCTCCTGATCTGGGAATTGTTTTTATTTCGTCTGCTTATGCCAGTGACTACACAAGATTAGTCCCTCTTATCTTAGAAAAACTGCCTTTACCCGTTTTAATCGGCTGTGGTGGGGCTGGTATTATTGGTCAAAGAGGGCAAGCTCAAGCGCAGGAAGTGGAAAATAATCCGGCCTTAAGTTTAAGTGTAGGTTATTTACCGGATGTGACACTTCAGCCATTTTTGCTTAACGAAAGTTTACCAGATCTCGATAGTTCTCCTGAAACTTGGCATCAGTTGCTTGGGGTTTCTCCTCAACAACGACCCGATTTTATTTTACTTGCGGATGCCTTCTCGACTCGCATTAATGATTTATTAGAGGGCTTAGATTTTGCTTATCCCGACTCGATTAAAGTGGGAGGATTAACCAGTAGTAGTGTAATGGGGGTTCCTAGTGCCTTGTTTTATCATACTACCGGAGATCAGGGTTCAGGGTTATATCATCAGGGAACGGTGGGGTTGGCCTTAAGTGGCAATATTGAAGTAGAAGCAATTGTGGCCCAAGGATGTCGTCCCATTGGTCAACCTTATCAGGTGGTGCGGGGGGAACGCAATGTCATTTTAGAATTGTCTCAAGATGGCAATATTCGGCCTCCCTTAGATTTATTAAGAGACTTAATTGAAACCTTAAATGAGTCAGATCGTCAGTTAGCTCAACACTCTTTATTTATTGGCATTGTACGGGATGAATTTCAGGAAAAATTGCAATCTGGCGACTTTTTAATTCGTAATTTATTGGGGGTTGATCCCAGATTAGGGGCCATTGCTATTGGCGATCAGGTTCGTCCTGGACAGCGCATTCAATTTCATTTACGAGATGCTCAAACTTCGGCGGAAGATTTAGAAATTCTCCTAAAAAATCATCCGTCATCTTCTAATTTATCCACCCCGATTAAAGGGGCTTTAATGTTTGCTTGTTTAGGTAGAGGCCAAAATTTATATAGCAATGAAAATTTTGATTCTGAACTGTTTTCTTCCTATTTTCCTGAGGTTCCTTTAGGGGGATTTTTCTGTAATGGAGAAATTGGCCCCGTGGGGAAAGAAACCTTTTTACATGGTTATACATCAGCTTTTGCTCTCTTTAGACAACCTGGCTAAAATTTTCGGGAAAAATTCGATTGCTTTTTGTATTTTTCAGCGTCTTGACATAACTTTAAATGCAATCTTTCAACAATTTTATGATAAACTAACAGATAATTTGGATTATCAAAAGCTGCGTAAGTTGTTATGAACCAGCTAAATACTACCTCTTTAGAAGACACTTTACAACGAATGATTAATCAGTTAGGGCAACTATTAAAAGTTGATTGGTGTCTCTTGTATTCCTTTCGGTCTTATGGCTTATTTAGTGATAGTCTTATTTATCAAAAATTAACGCATTTGAAATCATCTAAAGTGCCTATTAATTTGGCACTTTTAGAAAAAACAATCAAAAAAATAGATGGAATTGAAATCATTTCTTCTGTCAAAAATCATCAGTCTTTTAGAAAGCCTAAAACCCAGGAAGAACAGCAGATAAAAGCAGCTTATCAACAAACAAATATTGGGGCTTCTTTATTAGTCCCCTTGACCTTAAAACAAGAATTAATAGGGGTTTTAGGCTTATATCATTGTTGTTTTTCATACCATTGGCGAGAGGAAGAAATGCAAATCGCTGCTATGGTGGCGGAACAAATTGTCTTGGCTATTTCCCAAGCTCAAGCCTATCAACAAGTTCGGGACTTAGCAAGACAAGAAACTCTGATCAATAAAATTACTGCGGCCATTCGTTCTAGTCTCGATCCTCAAATGATTTTTACCGCTATTACTCATGAATTAGGAAATGGGTTAAAAGTGGATGGATGCGCCCTTTCTTTATGGACAAAAAAGGATCAATTTGTGCAATGTGTTGGCCTTTATGATCGACAAAAAGGTAATATTAATCCCTTCCCTCAATCTATTGTTCCTATCGTTGATAATCCGGTTTTACAAAAGCTTCTTCACACTCTAAAACCTGTTATCTTAGAAAACATGGATCATCATCCTGAGATGAATCAATTTGACTTACCTTTACGAGAAGAAGCCCAAGCCTTATTAATTGTGCCATTAATCGTGGATGAGGAAATTATTGGCAGTATTTCTTTAAGACAAATTGCTTGTCCCCGTCATTGGTTATCCTCAGAAATTAGTTTAGCTCAAGGGGTTGCTTCTCAAGCTGCAATTGCTGTTCAACAGGCCAGACTTTATGAAAAAATGAAACAACAGGCTGAACAATTACGCCACAGTGAACAACAGGTAAAACAGTTAAATCAATACCTTACTGAATCGGTTTTAAAACGGTTTTTACCTCCTTCTATTGTTAATAAGGTGGCAACAGGAGAATTAAGTTTAGATTTAACCCCTGAACCCCGTTTAGTGACGATTTTATTTACTGATTTGGTGGGGTTTACTCTCTTGGCCAATCAGTTAGGAACCCAAGGAGTTGCTACCCTGTTAAATGAATATTTAGAAGCGATGACTGTGGCAGTTTTTCAATCTGGGGGAACGGTGGATAAATTTATTGGGGATGCAGTTGTGGCCTTGTTTGGGGCCCCGGAAGACTTAACCCCCCCTGAGCAAGTTCATCGGGCGATCGCTGTTGCGAGAGGAATGCACCATCAGTTAGACTCTTTAAATGAACAATGGCAGTCTCAAGGGTTAGTCCAGACTCCGGTACAGTTTCGCTGTGGTATTCATCAAGGAATGGCGGTGGTGGGGATGTTTGGCGGGGGACAACGCTCTGATTATACGGCGATCGGGCCGGCGGTTAATATTGCGGCTCGGTTGCAAGAAGTGGCCGAGAGTGACATGATTTTAGTGTCAGAAACGGTGGCTAAATTTTTAACCCCTCAAGAAATTACCCCGATTCAATCTCTACAATTAAAAGGAATTCAAGAAGAAATTTTGATGTTTTCCGTTAAGATTAATTAAATTTATTGATCAGTATTGTCTAAATCATGTTGATATAAACTAACTAATCTGGCAATAAAAATGGCGGGATATAATTGTCCAATAATTGCTTGAGCATTGGTTAAAGTCATGGCAAAACTATGAACTGGAGTAATATCACCATAGCCTAGGGTGGTTAAGGTGGTAAAGCTGAAATAGGAGAGTTGATAACCGACATTATTGCCAGATAAATTGGTAAACGCTTCGTGATCAAATAGGAAAATAATACGATAGAGTAAGAACCAAAATAAGCCTAGTAAAAGATAAACACAGATGCCGCCTCTCAAAATATCCTGAGAGACTTTTTTAGTCGAAAAAATTCTTTTACTAATAACAAGAATGGCAGCTAAACAGAAAGCGGCGTAACAAATATAAGCAATGACGGATAGTTTTTCAGAAAAATATTCATATTGAGGAAAATAAAAAACATCAAAAATAAATCCTGTTCCTGCAATGATTCTCAACAGGGTTAAAAATTTTGGATTAATTGATAAAGCTTCTAAGGTTAATAAGTTACTGAGTAAAAAACATAAAGATAGAATAAGCCCGGTAATTCTATTAGTCACCAAAGAAGACACAAAAAAAACAATAATTAAAGCGATTAAAAGTTTGGTATAAGTCTTTTGATGTAACTTAGATCGAGAGTTAACTTTCATTGTTTCAGCTAATCTTATAGATTAGGAATTATTCAACCAGAATACACCATTCATGAAGTTCATAGTCAACACAACCATTGAGAATTAAAGGATCTTGGGAAACAATTATTTTGGCTTCTACTAAGGATTTTGCTGTAAATAATAACATTCCTCCCCCAAAATCTCCCCAGTATCCTGTTTTTGCCTGATGTCCTTTGTTAATTAATTCTCGGACATATTTTTGATGAGCAGGAACATACTGATCAAAGGTTGCTTTATTGACAATTCCTTTTTCAATTTTAACAAACCAGGGCATAATATTAATGATTCGTAAGGGACAAATAGGCTAATCTCATTATATAATTAGATAGGCACAAATAAATTTGCTATTATTAATCTAACTGCTGCAACGGGTTAAAATTATGACAACCCTAGATCTTACCTCCGATATTACCTGTCCTCCCACTGATTTATGGAGTGATGAACCGCCTTTGGAAAGTGACTTACATTTACAACAGATTATCTTATTATTAACTTGTCTTGATTGGTTATGGCAAGAAAAAACAAATTACTACGCTTCAGGTAATCTGACCATTTATTACAACGAAGAACAATTAAAAAAGAGAGATTTCTGTGGCCCTGATTTTTTTGTGGTTTTAGATACGGAAAAACGTCCTCGTAAAAGTTGGGTAGTTTGGGGAGAAGGGGGCAAATATCCTAATGTTATTATCGAAATTCTCTCAGATTCTACGGCTAATATTGATCGAACCCGTAAAAAAGATCTCTATCAAAATACGTTTCGCACTCCCGATTATTTTGGGTTTGATCCTAATACCTTAGAGTTTGAGGGATTTAGTTTGATGAATGGGCAATATCAAGAAATTACACCTAATGAAAGGGGATATTTATGGAGTGAGCAACTAGAGTTATATTTAGGAATATTAGACAGTAAATTGCGTTACTTCACAAGGGAAGGGGAATTAGTACCAACGATTCAAGAAACAGCTTTACAGGAAAGGTTAGCTAAAGAACAGGAGAAAATAGCCAAAGAAGAAGCACAACAACGTGCAGCTATCTTAGCTAAAAAATTGCGGAAACTAGGCATTAATCCTGATGAAATTGCTTAGAATACCATAGATAAAACCGATATGAACTCATCAAAAAAACGATTTTTTATTGCTTTACTGCCTCCCCAGGAAGTTCAATTAGAAGCTCATAAAATCAAGCAATATTTTTCTGAGGTTTATAATAGCCATGCTGCCCTAAAATCACCGCCTCATGTTACTTTACAACCGCCTTTTGAATGGGAAATTGAGGCTTTATCTTTATTAATTGAAGCATTACAGAACTTTTCACAGTCTCAGTTATCCATTCCCATGATATTAGACGGATTTGCTGCTTTTAAACCTCGCGTTATTTATATTAATGTTCTCAAGAATCAAGAACTTTTATTGATTCAAAAAAACTTGATGTCCCATCTTGAATCTTCCTTAAATATTGTTAATCCAATTTCTAAAAATTGTCCTTTTTCTCCTCATTTAACCGTTGGTTTTCGAGATTTAACGAAACCCAATTTTTATCTTGCTTGGTCAGAGTTTCAAGATAAAAAATTTTATTTTGAATTTATCATTGATAAACTGACGTTACTACTCCATAATGGTAAAATGTGGGAAATCTATCAAGAATTTAGCTTAACTTTATGACTAACAATTATTTTGCTACCGTTGCCAGAGGACTAGAAGAAATTGCTGCTCAGGAATTAGAAAAATTAGGGGCAATATCGGTGAAACCTGAGTTTACTGGGGTTCATTTTCAAGGGGATAAATCTTTACTTTATAAGGTTAATTTATGGTCAAGAATCGTTTTTAGAGTGTTAGTTCCTATCCAAACCATACCTAGTGCTAATTCTACTCAACTTTATGACAGTGTACAACAAATAGATTGGACTGAATATTTACAACCAGATCAAACATTTGCTGTCAATTGTACAGGCAGTAATCAACAATTAAATCATAGTCATTTTACCGCATTACAGGTTAAAAATGCTATTGTAGATCAACAACAAGATCGCTTTAAAGAACGGTCTTATATTGATCCTAAATATCCTGATATTTTAATCAATGCCCATATTTATGAAAATCGTTGTTTTTTAAGTTTAGATAGTTCAGGAGAGAGTTTACATAGAAGGGGATATCGCCCCGCTATGGGACTTGCACCTTTAAAAGAAACCTTGGCTTCTGCTATATTAGATCTGGCTAATTGGACTCCTAATTTGCCTTTTTTAGATCCCTTATGTGGGTCAGGAATTCTACCCATAGAAGCTACCTTAAAAAGCTTAAATATTGCTCCTGGTTTAGCTAGAGACTCCTTTAGTTTTCAGCATTGGTCTGATTTTGATTCCCAGTTATATGATACAATAATTAAAGAAGCAATCAACAGTCAAAATCATCAACTTGAAGCCCCAATTTTTGGCAGCGACCGTGATTTAGACGTAATTCAACAAGCCCAAATAAATGCAAAAAAATGCAACATTGATCATCATATTAAATTAACACAAATGTCCTTAGAAAATGTTGAACCACCGACAGATCAAGGTATTATTATTTGTAACCCTCCTTATGGTAAACGCTTAGGAAATACTCAAGAATTAGGAGCATTATATACATTATTGGGAGATGTTTTTAAACAACGTTTTAAAGGGTGGACAGCTTATGTTTTGACAGGAAATAAAGAATTAAGTAAGCAAATTGGGTTAAGAACTGCTCGCAGAATTCCTGTTTATAATGGTTCTCTTCCTTGTACCTTACTTAAATATGAATTGTATTAAAAGATTTCCCCTGATTGAACATCAAAGCTTTCTGATGGAAATTAAGTTATTTGTTACAGAAAAAATCAATTGAACTATCATGGTTAAAATTATTCGTCGTCAGTCTTTAGGGATACAAACGGTTTACGATATTGGGGTAGAAAATGACCATAATTTTCTCTTAGCAAATGGTGCAGTTGCCTCCAATTGTTTCAACAAATCCCATTCTACTGCCTATGCTTATGTTACCTATCAAACTGCTTATTTAAAAGCCAATTATCCTGTCGAATATATGACCGCTTTATTGACGGCCAGTAGTGACAATCAAGATAAAGTCGAAAAATATCTAGAAAACTGTCAAAAAATGAACATTGATGTTCAACCTCCAGACATCAATCGTTCTCAGAAAGATTTTACACCCATCGGCAGAAAAATTCTCTTTGGTTTATCGGCAGTTAGAAACTTAGGAGAAGGGGCAATTGAAAATATTATAAAAGCGAGGGAAGAAGCGGAAGAAAAGTTTGAATCTTTGCCTGATTTTTGCTCTCGTGTTGACTTAAGAGTAGTGAATAAAAGGGCCTTAGAAACGTTAATTTATTGTGGGGCATTTGATAAATTAAATGCCAATCGCAAGCAATTAATTGGTGATGTAGAGTTGGTTATTTCTTGGGCGCAAAAACGAGCAAAAGAAAAAGAAAGCGGTCAAATGAACTTATTAGATTTATTAGGGACTGATTCATCAAATAGTCAAGAAAATAATCATGAATTTGCTCAAGCTCCTAGTTCTCCAGGCGTTATTGATTATTCCTTACAAGAAAAATTAAAGCTAGAAAAAGAACATCTAGGCTTTTATATTTCTGAACATCCTTTAAAAGCGATTAGCAAAGCGGCTCAAATTTTATCTCCGATCAATTTAAGTGAATTAGAAAATCATAATTCTCGAAAAAAAGTAAGTGCTATTGTCATGATTAATGCTGTCAAACAACATATCACTAAAAAAGGTGAGCAGATGGCTTTTTTGACTTTAGAAGATGTGTCAGGACAAGTTGAAGGTGTTGTTTTTTCCGAGGCTTATCAACAAATTAAGGATTTATTAATTGAAGATGCTCACTTAATTATTTGGGGAAAAGTTGATCGTAGAGAGGAGAAAATACAGTTAATTGTTGAAGATGCTGAAGTAGTTGAAAGCCTGAAAATAGTGATTGTTAATTTAACCTTTGAACAGGCAATAGATAATCCTCCTAATCACAGTCTAAACAGTTTAAAAGCTATTCTCCAGGAATATTCTGGCGATAAAAACAAAGCAAAAACTCCGGTTATTGCTACCATAGGAAAGGGCAAAAATAAACAATTAATTCGCTTCAACCAAAATTATTGGGTACAAAATGAAGCCACGGTAATTAAAGCCCTAAACAATGCTAGTTTCTATGCTCATTCAGCCCGTTTACTTCCTAATTAATCAACTAACTAACTTATGAATTCTTGGTTTTCTCGTCCTCAAAAAATTTTGATTACTTGGTTACTTATTTTAGTCACAGGTTGGCTCACTGTAAAAACAATAAGTTATGTTGGTGGATTAATTAGTCTGATCCTCACAGCTTCTTTGGTTGCTTTTTTATTAAATTATGCAGTCCTTGCCCTTAAACCGATTATTCCTCGCTCATTAGCGGCAATTTTAGTCTATTTAGGAGCTATTTTTATCCTGGGATTGTTAGCCATAACCTTACTTCCTCCTGTGGTAAATCAAGCGAAACAATTAATTATTAAATTGCCCAGTTTATTAGAAGAAGGACAACAACAATTAGTCGCTTTTCAAACTTGGAGTGATACGCGAAATTTACCTGTTGATATTGAATTTTGGACTTCACAATTGTTAACTCGTATTGAAGATCAGGCCAAAAATATTGCTTCGACTGGATTTGGGTTAGTTGTTGGTACCTTTAATTGGTTTATTGACTTAGTTGTTTTGTTGGTTATTTCCTTTTATATGTTATTAGATGGTGATCGGTTATGGCGCGGTTTAACTAGCTTCTTTTCCCCCAGTATTCGCAGTGTTTTGACCAAAACTTTAGAAAAGAATTTACAACGCTTTTTCACTGGTCAATTATTGTTAGGATTATTTATGGCAATAACCCTTACCATTGTCTTTAGTATCTTGAAAATTCCATTTTTTCTCCTCTTTGCTATCTTCATTGGGGCCATGGAAATTATTCCTTTTATTGGGGCGACTTTAGGCATCGGAACTGTTGCGATTATTTTAGCGTTTATTGATTGGTGGTTGGCCTTACAAGTCTTAGCTATTGCGATAGGAATTCAACAAATTAAAGATAATTTAGTGGCCCCTAGAATCATGGGAAATTTAACGGGACTTCCCCCTGTGGTGATTTTTATTGCCTTACTATTAGGGGCCAAAATTGGCGGACTCTTAGGGGTTATTTTAGCCATTCCCTTAACGGGTGTGATTAAAGGTTTAGCCGAAATTATCGGTGATCCCACCTTACCCCCACAAACAGGTAGTTTGTTTCATAATCCTTTTTCTCAAATCGTTGATCAAGAAGTGAATCAAATATCAGAACATCAAGATTGATAAACCAAGTTTATATAAATTCAAGAAAATCAACAATTTTCAATTAAATTGTGCCTGATTAACCTTGAAGCTTAGAGGATTTTTCGGATGCGGATTCCTTAACTTGTCTTTCATACTGGAGAAGCTGCAAATTAATTATTTAAGGCGATCGCTTTACTTCCCCGATGGGGAATACTATCAAAAGAGAAACTTGATCGTAGTTGTCAGTTGAGTTGCTGTGAGGAGAGTAGGCAGTATGGAATAGCTTAAGCAAACTCTACAATTAAGGAATTGGTTAAAATCATGATGGATCTAAACAAAGAAAAGCGAGTTACCTTTAATGGTGTTGCTTGGGTACTAATTATGATAGGTTTATGTCAAATTAATCCCCTAATGGCTCTAGGTTTTCTCTGCTCTTTTTGGGTAATTTTCTATTAAAAGAGTTGATGCTCAATTGTGTTTATTTTCCAGGCTCCTCTATTTCTAATCGGGGAAATCCAATAGGTTGAGCCGCATTTTGGACAAGCTAAAATGGCGGCTAATTCTGCTTGACTGTTGAGGGTAAGTCCATGATTTCCACAGTCTGGACAGGTATCTAAGGCTAAAGTTGCCCACAAATTCAAATCAACAGTAACACCCATAATCTTCATTGTCTTATTTTGAAAAGTTGTTGATGATCTCTTTAAGAATAACTAGAGATCATGGGTGATGTCAGTCCTATTCTCAAGGGAAATTAAAGTTCTTAGTCATCTCCTCAACATAGAAATAGGTGGAAACAAGCGGATTTTTAAGCCAAAATTGTTAAGCCTTGAAAATAATCACTTAACTGGCGATCGTGATCATGACTAAGATTACCCAAAGGTAATTGTTCAGGGGAAAAGGCTTCAACTTCTAGCACTTCTAACTTATCTATCGCTGCCATGATTCCCGTCACTTCTGCTTCTACTAAAACAGAAATTGAATGAATTCTCGGATCACGATCAGGAGAAGAATAAACCCCAACCAACCGACAAATTTTCACCAATTCTAACCCCGTTTCTTCGGTTAACTCTCGTTGGATAGTCGTCAGCAGATCTTCGCCCCAATCCACAATTCCCCCTGGTAGTCCCCATTGTCCCGTATCTTGCCGTCGAATCAAAACAATACGCCCATCCGGTAAGATAGGAATGATAGTTGCCCCTGTAATGGGATGTCGAAAAATAATCCCCATCACAGTCTTAATATATCGCCACAATTGACCCATTTTGACTAATATTTGACTAATAAAATAATTGAAAGGCCAGCGCGGTTAATTATAGCAAGAGTAGGAGGAAAGGGGGAAATTGGGACTAGGGGCCAATGCTCTTTGGCCCCTACTCTATAAATTATCCCTCAAGTTGAGTTTTTGCTCTTTCAATCGCTTGACGAATTTGCTCAAACCCTGTTCCACCGTAGCTATTACGGGCTGCCACCACCTGTTTAGGGGTGATCGCCTCATAAATATCGGCCTCAAATTTAGGATGTAATTCCTGCCATTCTTCAAGGGTTAAATCTTTGAGTAATTTACCCGCCGCTAAGCTACTTTTAACCACCTTTCCTACTAAATTATAAGCCTCCCGGAAAGGAACTCCTCTTGCTGCTAAATAATCAGCCACATCTGTCGCATTAGAGAAGTCTTCCGCCACAGCTTGGGCCAATCTTTCATTACGAAACTTAATCCCTTCCCCTAACAAAATGGTCATGGCTTCTAAGCAAGCTTTAACAGTTTTTACCCCATCAAAGATAGCTTCCTTGTCTTCTTGTAGGTCTTTATTATAGGCTAGGGGTAATCCCTTCATTAAGACTAACATCCCCTGTAAATGCCCAAAAACACGCCCTGCTTTGCCCCTTACTAACTCAGGGACATCAGGATTTTTCTTTTGGGGCATAATACTTGATCCGGTGGCACAACTATCAGTTAAACTGATAAACCCGAATTCTTGGGAAGACCAAAGAATCATCTCCTCACTCAAGCGACTGAGATGCACCATAATTAAACTGGCCGCATTGAGGAATTCAATGGCAAAATCCCGATCGCTTACCCCATCCAAACTATTGCCATAAACGTCCTGAAACCCCAATAATTCCGCGCTGTAATGGCGATCAATGGGAAAAGTGGTTCCGGCCAAGGCCCCACACCCCAAAGGCGATATATTGGTACGCTGATAAATTTCCCCTAATCGTTCCCAGTCTCTTTGTGCCATCTGAAAATAGGCTAAAAGATGATGAGCGAGGCTAATAGGTTGGGCCCGTTGTAGATGAGTATAACCAGGGATCAGAGTTTCTACATTTTCTTGAGCATGATTCAGCAAAACTTGCTGAAATTCCCGAATGTAGCCACGAATTTGAGTGATTTGATCCCGTAAATAGAGGCGGATATCCGTTCCTACCTGATCATTACGCGATCGCGCTGTATGGAGTTTTTTCCCCACATCCCCAACAATTTCCGTTAACCGTCGCTCAACGGCAAAATGAACATCTTCTTGGTCAATACCTGGGTTAAAGTTACCTGCGCGGTATTCTTGACGAATTTGTTCTAACCCATTGACCAATTGTTGGGCTTCTTGCTCAGAGATAATACCTGTTTTACCCAACATTTTGCCATGAGCTATCGAACCCGTCAAATCGTATTCAATCAGTTCGATATCAAAGCTAATGCTTGCGTTAAATTCAACAATAGCGGGGTGCAAGCTGCCTTCAAAGCGATCGCTCCAAGTCTTTTTTTCTATCACGGTTAACCTTTTTAGCAATTAATAATCTGGTTTACTCAAGTTATTAGGCAGTAAATGACCGAAACATATAACCCATCACAAATCCAATGCCTAAAGCCCAAACTTGCCCTGATTCAATGAAGTTTCTCCAAGACTTCTGAAATTTGCCGAGGATATCTGGATCTTCAATTCTTTGGGCGAACAAGTGACCTAACTCAATCCAGGGGTGACTAAGTAAGGACACATTATCTGGCCAGAAAGCGAGATGAGGCATGGCGAGATGGATACTCGGATCAAATAAGAGCATGAGAACTTTCCTGAAGTAATCGCTTAGGGCGATGATTTTATCTGCATAACCACTAAGGTCATGTCATCACTGTTATTATTGCCTGAACCAATAAATGCCTCGATTTCCTTAAATAAATATTCAAGAATGTCTTGAGGATGATCATATTTTTGACATCCTTCTTCAAAGACTCGTATCAGATTTTCCTCATCAAAGCGTTGACCTTTTTGACTAACCGCATCCGTAAAGCCATCGGTATAGTAGAGGATGATATCTCCTGGGGTTAATTGAATGCGGCCATCTTCATACTCAGAATCGGGATCTAAGCCGATTAACATCCCTTCTGTATCCAGTTTGGCGATGGTTTGGCTACTTCCTCGCCAGAGGAAAGGGGGGTTATGGGCAGCATTACTATAGGAGAGAATCCGCGTTTGGGGATTGTATTCTGAATAAAAGAGGGTGACAAAGCGGTGAGAATTGTCTAAATCAGCATACATCACCCGATTGAGATGTTGCAGAATCTGGGCGGGAGAGTGACGGTTTAAGACTTCGGCCCGGAGCATTCCCCTCGTCATGGTCATAATTAAGCCCGCAGGAACCCCTTTTCCCATGACATCGCCGATCACAATACTCCAAGGCACACAGGTTGTGGGATCGCCTTTTTTAATTTCTTGATCTTGACGTAGTTGATCGTAATTGGTGGCAATAAAATCATAGTAGTCACCCCCGACTCGGTTGGCGGTTTGACAACGGGCGGCTAATTCTACCCCTTGAATGATCGGGCATTGACGGGGTAACAAACGCAATTGAATTTCTGAGGCAATTTCCAGTTCTCGATCTTGTCTTTCTTTAGAACGAAGTTCTACGGTTAATTCGTTATTGGCGATCGCAACGGCGGTTTGATCTGCCACTAACTGAAGCAGTTTGCGTCTGGTTTGTGTCCAGATATATTCTGGATCGGTACTAAAGACGTAAATTCTTCCCCGTTCAATATTTTTCACCAGGATCGGCGTACTGTAAAGCCGAATTTTCGTCCCCAATGCTTGACGAATTTGTTCATCTAAGGAGAGAGGTAAAGCGGGGTTAACAAGCTGATGATTCGTTTGACCAATAATTTGGGTAATGGCCTGTCTAATAGCTTGGGCGGTTTCATGATCTTGGCAATGTAATTGTTCTAAGGAAACTTGACCTTGAGCTTTATATAACATCAAGGCACTGCCATCAGCATCTGTCACCCTGGCTGCCATGAGGGGAGTCAGTTCTAAAAATTGATTAAGGTTGTTAAAGCTTCGTAGGGCAAATCCCAGAGAACTTAACAAGTTTTGAATTTTATTTTGCTCTCGATATAAGCTGGCAACCAGTTCTTTTAGGGCAAAAACCGGGGTTGACTCGGCTTTCGAGCCACGAGTCGGCTTGTCTGTTTTGGGAGTAGGCTGGCGGCCCATAGGCACAGCAGTCATGATATCAGGCGGTGAGGACATGGGTTGATAACCGACGGTAGTTTCTCTATCCTAGACCCTGAGCTTTTGGAGAAGATCGATCACCTAGCTAAAATTCGCAGTATCGCTCTTTGGTTGATACTGGGGTTGATTATTCCCATTTTTCCAGTTAGCAAAATCCCTTACTCAAATCAGGGCTGGTTAATAATAGCGTTAATTTGTCATGAGGCCAAGAGATGTCAGGAAAAATTTTAGCTTTATGTTGGGCAAGCTCCATCAAAAAATCGGGATACAATAATTTGCTCCCGATTTTTGGCGTTTCGCTTTCCCGTATTTAAGGTGTTCAGAAAACTCTAGGAAGATGTGTGAGTTTTCGCTGATTCCAGCAGTTCTTCCATAAGGAATGGATCATCTAAATGTCCATTTTGAGCGACATTATCATCAAATAAATCATCCCAGTCTGAACTTTCTCCTGGTTTTGCTGACTCATTTGCCTTCAAATTTACGGGTTCATCTGCTTGTAAGAAGTTGAGAAATTCCTCATCCGTTTGATCGCTGCCCTCACCCAAAAGCTCAGCAAAGGGATCGTTAGGATCGATGGAGTTCTTTTCATCGTCTAATCCAAACATATCAGCAAAGGGATCTTTTTCGTTGGCCTCTGAAGAAACTTCTAAACTGCTTGTTGTTTCTTCTTCGGTTGGCATCATCTCCAAAAAGTCTAAGTCGGGATTGTTTTCTTCCTCTTGAAATAAACCATTGAGGGCTTGATGGTTATCCTCAATGGTATTGTCTAACTCCAGTGTTTCTATTTGTTCATCTTGAAGTGCTGATAATAATTCAAGATCGGGATTTAATTCTGATTCGTTGACTATTGTTTTTTCCTCGAAACTTAATTCTTCTAAGAAGTTATCAGTCCCGGTTTCTGTTTCCGTCATACTAATTTCTTCTAAGAAGTTATCAGTCTCGGTTTCTGTTTCCGTCATACTAATTTCTTCTAAGAAGTTATCAGTCTCTGATCTATTTTCAACTTCTGCTAACTCCTCGGTTTCATTTGAGAACAAAAGTTCTGATTTTTCAAGGTCTAAACTGGTTTCTTCAGCAGTAGCTAATTCCTCTAATTCCTCTAAGGCAACAACCCCTGCCACTCCCATCATCCCTTCTTCTACCCCCATGGTTTCTGCGGGATATTCATTAGCGATCGCGGCTTGTTTTTCTAAGGCTTGAATCTCTTCTTCATGAGCTTGTTGTAGTTCGATAATTTGAGTTTGATAAGTAGATTCAATTTCTCTCAGTTGAGTTTGATGAGCTTGAGCAATCTCTTGTAGCTGGGTTTCATGGGCTTGGGCTAAATCCGCGATCGCCTGTTGATGAGCTTGCTCTAATTCCTGAATTTGTGTTTGATACACTTGTTCTATTTCTTGAATCCGAGCTTGGGTGTCTTCTAAATTTTGAGAATTCCCTTGAGCTTGCCGTAATTCTCGAATTTGGCCTTGATAAGCTTGCTCAATTTCTTGGATACGGGTTTGATAGGATTGTTCTGTTTCTTGAATGCGAGTTTGATAAATTTGCTCTGTTTGTTTGACTTTGGCTTCTAGTTGTTCGATTTCTTGGATACTAGACTCTAATTGTCCGATTATAGCTTGTGCCTGGGCGAGTTCTTCGGCTTTGCCTTGATACATCCGCTCCATTTCCTGGAGTTTACTCCGATGTAGTTGTTCAATCTCTTGCAGTTGTGAGGGAGCTTGTTGTCCTTCTTGCAATTGCGTCTCTGCTTCGGCTAAGGCTTTTTCCGTTCGCTCTAACTTACTTTCTGTGCTGCTTAGCTTCCGTTGAGCAGCAGAGGCACTTAAAAAATAAGTGGCGATCGCACCAACAATTAAACCGATGATTCCAATAGCAATATCCATAAAGATTTTCTCCAAAGTTTGGGTTCGGTCATTTTCAATATGCCCAGAATCGCTGCCTTTATTAACAGGCGATCGCCACTTGGGTCATTTTCTTTCAACAAATCCTGACATTACTTTCAGCAATATATCCATGATCCCTAAATTGGCCCACAGTTTAACGAATTTGTTAGAAATCTTTTCACTATTGTTAAGAAATGTTAGTAAAATTACGGAGGCTTGATACAATCAACCTATTCTCAGGTGACTAATTCCAGTTTAGTCCCTCGGTTAAGATTTTTCCCGTCTCTTGGTTGTTCTCTGATTGTACTATGAAAGTTAAAAGTTTAAAGATGAAATCTTTTCGGGGGTTTAAGGATGTAACGATTAAGTTTAATCCTGATTCTCCTACTGTCTTTATTGGGGTTAATGGTGCAGGTAAATCTACTATTTTAGATTGTTTAGCGATTCTGCTTTCTCGTTATACTAGCTTGGTTTTATCCTCTCCCGCGAAAAGCAGCAATTGAAGATATTTTAGACAATCTTGATATTGCAAATCAAGGAGAAATTCAATTGTTAATTGAGGGGTTTAATCAACTTGATTTAGAAGGGAAATATTCAGAGTTTTGTTTTGTTGTCGTCTATATTCTGCAACAATATCTTACCCCTTAACAAATTCATCATAAGCAGCATAAACCCCTTTTACGTTATACCAATTTAGAAAAATTCTGGCAATTTCTAGGGCTAATTGGGGCTTGCCTTGATCGATTAACCATTGTAAAATAGGAGCAAGGGTACGCTCGTTTAATGTGCCACCCAATGATAGAATGCCCCACAAAATACGATGTAACCACGTCATCTGAATCATTAAACGCACTTCAAAGGTAGGATGTTTTTGATAAAATAACACCCCCATGCGTCCTCGTTGAATTTCTTTATCAATTAAGTTGGGAATTTGTGCTAAAGTGAAGGGAGGATGCCAATGATAACCCACAGCTTCGGGACATTTAATTAACTTTAGTCCGAGTTGTTTTAATCTGACACCTAATTCTAAATCTTCCCAGCCATACAGTTGAAAACCTGTATCAAATAATCCTACTTTTTCTAACCATTTACGGGCGATCGCTACATTTCCTGTCGCAAAATAAGCAGCAGAAAAATCCGTAATTTTGTAGGGTTCCGAAGTAGGATTTTCAAAATTACAAGTATTAATTACCCAACCATAAGTAAACAGGCGATCATCTCCTAAGTTTTGCTCTCCATTAACTAAAGCATCAGCATGGGATTGTAAAAACTTGTCAGTTACAACAAGATCGCTGTCTATGAAGATTATTGTATCACCTTTGGCCTTTTCTACGCCTAAATTTCTAGCGGCTGCGGGGCCAAGATGATTTTGAGCAAAGGGACAAACATGGGGAAACTCATCCTGATGTTTATCCAACCATTCTAAAGTCCCATCAGTGGAACCATCATCCACCAAAACCACTTCATAATTACTAATTTTAGCATCAGTTAACTGCTGTTTTTCTAAGGCGCGAAGACATTTTTCTAAAATTGGTTTACGGTTGTAAGTGGGAATGACAATACTTATAAACACAGCTTTTTTTATGGTTCTAATTTAGGGCAAGTGTTAATCAGTTTAGCGCATTTTTTGTAAAAGTTGACGGATAGTTTCTCGATCCTGTGCAGTGGGTAAAATGGATAAATATAATTGTAGGTCAGCGGTTGCTTTTTCCCATTGCCGGAGTTGATAATATAATAAACCGCGATCGCGTATTTCTATCGGATGGTTAGGAAATAGCAGCAGCAACAATTCAATCATTCTCAGCATTTTCGGATATTCCTGACGATTTAAGTATATATATTTTAAATTTGTCAGCATTCTTCCTAATATTTGTTGGTTACTAACAGGGGTCAAAAAATGAGGTTCTAGTGTAAGAGATTTTTGATAGATAGTTTGGAGTCTTAACTCACAGTCTTCTTTAAATAAAATCTCCCCTTCATTAAAAACATCGACAAAAAATCCTGCATCTTCAAATTCAGGACGAATAATAAAATGTCCTGGCATTCCAATACCTACCATGGGAAAATTTAGGCGTTTAGCAATTTCTAGATAAACCACCGATAAAGTAATAGGAATTCCGGTGCGTCTTTCTATGACTTCATTTAGATAACTGTTACGGGGGTCATAATAATCTTTGTTATTGCCTTGAAATCCTAAATCTTCAAATAAATATTGATTAATTGTTTTAATCACTTGTAGTGGATATCGGGTTTCTGGTAAACGTTTTTTTATTTCCTCTGTGATGGTATCTAAAGCCTGAATATATTCGTCAATATCTAACTGTAGATATTCATACTTGGCATAAATTAAAGAAGCTTTGGCTAAGTTTATTTGATGATCGGGTTGGTTAGTTGCTTGTAAAAAAGATTGCATATTTACTCAAAAATTGTTAACCAGTATTTTGCTTTTATTGTTTTATAGCACTTCTCAGAACAGATATTCATTTTAAAACTGATGTTCTCCATCTACCAAACTACAATACATAACTTGTTTATGATCTAAAATTTTCATAAATCTTTTCCTTTAAACCCTCTAAACCCACGACTAATTATATCTCAAGATTAATGATAATCCTTTCCTGCGCCATATTGCCACCCATCTAACCACCGATGATAATAATATTGTTGAACAGGTGACAGTTTTTTGGTGATGGGTTCAGCTAATTTTCCTAACGGATATAACCCACTATATAAGGCCAAATTTAGATAATGTACACTCCAGTTTAATAAGGGTGTAATTCCCACTTGGGGAAGAATAGGAAAGACTAATTTAGGGTTCACTAAAGGTAAGGTTTTCATTAAAGCAGGAAACTGGATAACATCTTGTAAAAAGGGTTTTAATACATCATCTCCCAGTTTATCCATGACTTGAAATACCCCACTCATTAAATCATTAATTTGATTGGGAGAAACCTTTTGATTAATGCCAACACTCATGGTTTTTTGAAATAACCAATTTACAGAAATATTAGGTTGATAGGGTTGCAATAAAGATAAAGATTGTTTGTCTAAACTGTTAATTTTCAAGGCTTCATCTATGCCAAAAGTTAACCGTTTTAAGTGACGAATCATGGCCCCAAATCCACCAAAACTAACAGGTGATTGTCCACCAGCACTATCACCAATAGGCAAAATTCTATCCCAAGGCATTTTTAAAGGACTATCCTGATAAGCAGGAAAAAAGCCAAATAAAAATCGCTCAAATTGTAACTTATCTAATTCAATATTTTGGTATTCTGGTAACAGTCTTAAATATTCTTCCATCAAGAATTGTAAGCTAAAACGATCAGGATGAGCATCGACATAAGTAAACAAATAAGTTGTCCTTCCGTCCCTAGCAGGAAAGGCTTCCCAAAAATATTGACATTGATTTAAAATAGGAGTAAATGAAGCAATTAAATCCCCAGTTTCATTATTTTTATATCCCTTAGCACAGCTACCAACCACTAAACAAACCCCATCAGGTTTCTGTCCTTTTCTTGCTTGTTGAACAATGGGAGAAAAGTGTCCCATCCCATCAATAAGTAGTCTAGTTTTTACGCTGATTTCTCCTGCTTGAACCCTCACACCATCAGGATGAATACTGGCTGAATTAAAGGGGGTTTTTTCTAACAAATTTCCCCCGGCGTTTAAAAACTTCTGTTTGAGGGTTTCTAATAAAAAAACTGGATCAATGCCAATATTTAGCACATCCTTAACCCAAAGTTCATATCCTTGATGAAAACTAATTCTAGCAGGATTATATTCTGTTGCGATCGCCTGTTCTAATTCTGCTGTTGATAACAAATTGAGTTCTAAAAGTACCCCTAATTCTTGACGAGAAATATTCCATTCCTGATCTCTGCCCCTTAAGATACCTTTTTCCATTAAAGTAACTCGCCATCCCTGGTTTTGTAAAGTAGCAGCGATTAAAATACCGAGGGTTCCTCCCGCGATCATGATATCAGTATCAAACTCCTTTAAAGCTTCAGAATTTTGAGTAATTACGTTCGGTATATCTAGAGAATTATGCCGTAAACTTTGCCAACGACTATCGACAAATTGTAAACCTTTCTGGGTATTTTCCGGTAAATAGGAGAGATGAGAATTCATTTAAGTAAATTTTATATTTTCTTTAGACATCTTTAGCTAACATAAAGTTTTCTCGTTCAAGTCACTTAAGGGTTTACCTTTGCGTCTTAAACTGGGAAGACTCAACTTAGTATTGTAGATGATCCGCGTGAATTGCCATGTCTTTAACCTTAGCTTCTCGTACTTGTTCCAGTGTGACCATTAATCATATTTCTATCCCGATTAAACCCCTTTCTGTTGAGGATAAATTTCTTCCCAGTCCGGAAACTCGATATGCTTGGTATCTGGCACATTATGGCACTTCTAACCCCTTGGAACTTGATTCAGACCTGATTATTACCTCTATCGAACAACTCGCTCTCTGGTGGGTCATGATGAAATCAGAGGTCAATTAGACTTAAGTGTATTGCCAAGGAGTGATATATTAGACAATATTCTCCACTTTTTAACCCCTTTCTCATCATGTCCGATCAGCTTAAAGATGATTACTACACCTTTGATGACGAATGGCTAGAAATTTGTCGCCGTTCATATAACTACGCCTTGCGAGAACTAAAAGATTGGATTGCTTCTCGTAAGTGTCCAGTAGATCAGTGACCAATTTCTAATAAATCCCGCGTTCCTGTGATGCCTTGTCCTATAAATAATAACAAAGCAAAGCAATTTAAAATGATGTGAATATTTCGCCAACGATTTGAGCGATCTTGATAAATATCTTCGATAATTGCTAAGGAAAAAATCATTAATAAAGCAGCAACAATTCCGTAATAGTAATGGGAGACGTACCATTCATTAGTGCGACGATAGACTCCTTCTTGACAGCCTAAAATTACCACTCCCATCCCTGTTAATGTGGCAAAAATACCGCGCCAATGTTTTTGGCGAGAACGATGTAAAATGACTAAAGAAATAATTGTTACAACAAACATTAAAATCACAAAAATAAACTGTAAAAAGTTACTTGACCAAAGCTGTTGCTTAATGATGTTTTTACCGATAGGATGAGCTAAACCTAATAGGGTTACACTAACGACTGAACTTGATAACCAACGACCAATTTGTACATGTTCTCTGCCAACAATAGGGGGGATTTTACTCTTATTTCCGTCAAGGGTTTGTAAACGTCTTTGCCGAGTTTGCCAAGCATAATAAGAGACAATTCCTATTAATGGAAAGACAAAAATTATCGTCAATGCAGGATGAATAATGAGCCAAAATATAACAGGGTTCATCTGTAAAATCCTCAAAAAATATAGCAATAGACAGAATTGACTTTATGGTAGCAGTTCTTAATTAGATCGGGGATAAACTTGTCAGAACTTATGATAAAATCCTGACAAAGAAATCTGATCATCTCAGAAGCTTTCTTCTTAGAAATTTATCCTGATATCTAAAGACTATAATCAACAAATCTTAAATTTTGATGAGAAAATACCCTGAGTTTAGTTAATAAAATTAATTCACCTGGTTATCTTGTAGTAGTTAAGAATATTCTTAGTCTAATAAAAAAAGCTAGATATTAAGGATCAAGTTAAAGAACTCTAAATATCTAACTTTTTGATTTTTTGGATATTAGAAATAGCTTTCGTAATGTTCTCAGACTAAAACTTCCATTGGACTTCCGGTGGTTGGTGGGGGATAAATGCGGATTTTAGCCTGTTTTCCCAATTGATGTAAATAGTCACCCAGGGTTTCTAAAGACTTCAACATTTGCCAAGTTAAGTTGTTTTTAGGACAAATTAAAACCAGGGTTAAGCCATCACCACCTGTGATTAAATTCCAACCACATTTTGACAATAATTGTTGAATTTGTTGATCACAAGCATTATAAAAAAGACGACTAACAACTTCATTGAATTCCCAGTAAAGCTCTAAGTCATTAGACATCCAGCGCGGTAAATCATCGGGGGGCAGAAAAGATGGGTTCATGGCTGCAATTATCAAGGATTTATTATTTATCTCTATTTTTGTATAAAATGTTACAGAAGTCAAGAGGAATTTATATTAAGAAGCATTACAAAAATTCAACTAAAAAAGGCGATCGCAGCGATCGCCTAAAAGCGTAGGATGGGCATTGCCCACCTTACATTAATAAAATTGTGAAAGTTTATACGGTAGCTAACTCAGGTTGAGGACGTTTGCTGTTGCGAACCCCTTCAATGGCCTCAGCGTAGCTTGGTGCTTTAAATACAGCCGAGCCAGCGACAATCGCATTAGCACCTGCTTCTAAGACTTGCCAGGTGTTACCAGGTTTTAAACCGCCATCCACTTCAATCCAAGGATCGAGTCCTTTTTCGTCACACATTAGACGAAGTTTACGGATTTTGTCCACCATTTCAGGAATAAAGCTTTGACCCCCAAAACCAGGGTTAACACTCATAATCAAGACTAGATCGCACAATTCTAGGACATACTCAATCAAATCTAAAGGTGTAGAAGGATTGAGAACGACACCAGCCTTTTTTCCTAATTCCCGAATTTGGCCGAGGGTACGATGTAAGTGGGGAGAGGCATTGTGTTCTGCATGAACAGAGATGATATCCGCGCCCGCTTTCGCAAAATCAGCAACATATTTTTCCGGTTCGACAATCATTAAATGAACATCTAAAGGCTTTTTCGTATAAGGACGAATGGCATCCACAATTAAGGGCCCAATGGTGATATTGGGGACAAAACGACCATCCATGACATCTACATGAATCCAGTCAGCACCAGCGCGGTCTACGGCTTGAATTTCTTCTCCTAGGCGGCTAAAGTCAGCCGAGAGGATAGAAGGTGCGACAACAATAGATTTAGTGGATTGACTCATAATAAGGTGTGTTCTCCCAGGCTTGTTTATGTTAACAATATTAACAAAATCTTTAGATATTCTCTATTAAACATTTACAATAGCCTATCTTGGCCAATCAGGCTAGGGCAATTGTCTAAATTGCTTAATTCTCAGGGGAGTTAGGGGAAGATTTTTGAGAGAGCTTATTTATTAACCAACTTATAATTGCGCCTAAAAACAGAATACCAATGGCTGGATTAAAGAGGGGTTGCCATAGTTTATACCATAAATCAAACCCCAAGGGAACTCCGATAGAGCGTCCAATTACCGCCGCCGCAAACCAAAAAAATCCCAATAAGACTAAAAACACATCAGCTACTAATAAGCGATTTAACCAAGTCAGAACAGTTTCTTTCATTGCTTTTTCGTTTCTCCATAATTAACCCAGTAAAAATCATATCAGTTATAATCGCAGTTAACTAAAGCGCAATAGTATTATGAGCAACCTTTACATTGGCACCACTCAAGCAGCATTTCGTCTTCAACTTTCGCCTCAGCGCGTGCGAAAACTCGCTATAGAAGGTCGCATTGAAGGGGCAGTTAAAGAGGGTCGTGGCTGGAAAATTCCTGTATTTAATGGAATGCCCAAAATAAGCTGTAAAGAGAAAGGACCAAAAGGTCGCTGGCGCAAAAGAAGACAAGAGGTTATGACATTTATTCACGTCAATCAGACAGAAATTAGGGACAATCGCAAAAACAAAACGAAACATCCTGTTATTTCAGTGAAGCGAGGCAGCAGATCAGTCCTCTGTAATGAAGTAAAAATTCCTGGTTTTGGTAGGATTATCTATGATCCTGAGCATCCCAAAAACTGTGGCGCAACAGTTTGGTTGGAGGTTGAGCCTCATATTGAGTTACAAGTGAATCGCTTTGCGTGACATACTTTCGGCGCGGCACTTTTAGGGCTTTAAAAAGTTTAGTCGAGATTTTACCCCAAGATCAGAAAGAGAGCCAACGACTTTCCATGTTTCGTCTCGGCTCTCTTGCTGGTTCGCTCCTCACACTACATACGAATATACAGGAAACTTTGTATTTTGTCACTATGCTTAATGTTTTTTTTTGATTCGTTGCTTAACGTTACAATTGGGGGCGAGGGGGCTGCTCAATCTGACACAACCATAACCCTTTTAATACATACTGGGTGAGGGCAACTAATCCTAATCTTACTTGGGATAATTCCGTATTGACTTGGGCAGTTTCACCGAAAATGCGACAGTAACGGTCAAATTTTAAAAAAGACTCACTTAAATGATTAGCTAACTTGATTTCATCTACAGAAGACTCGTTTACTAAGCGATCCATCGTAGTGACAAGTTGAAAAATTAGCGATCGCTCTACGGGATCAGATAATCGTAATTGTTCCTTTGCTACGTCATACCAAGGTATCATCTGAGGGTGTTTAAGTGACCGAAAATTTGGCTCAAATAACCCATTATTTAACTGAATAATTCTCTCTTGCTCCCCTAACCTTAGTAACGCACCACAACGGGTTTGAGCGTATTCTAGGGGGAACAAATTGTTATGATTTACTGACATTAGGGGAGAATTTTTCACCGGCCAGGGAAAGGTAGCTAAATTTTGTAACCAATGAGCTAAACTGCGATCGCTTAATTCAAAGTGTAACCAACCAGGAGCAACCAATTCTACAGTAAAGCTGAAGGAAGAAACTTGTCCTTCTATTACTTTCAAGATTTCTTCAGCTAGGGTTAAGGGAGAAACAGAAAACTGAGAGGCCAACTGAACTGCGATCGCACAACGATAAGTGATGGTATTGAGATGAGGGAGACGAAACAAAGAAACTGTGTCTCGACGAAGTTCAAAGCCAGGAACTTTTAACCTATCCCAAGGGGTCAATATAGTCTCTAGGGATTGTTGTAACTGCCTTTGCGGAGAAACATCGGTTATAATCATTTCTAATGCCTAAAAATTCTCCAAAAAACCTTTATTTGCCAGATTTAATCCCCACTGATTAAGATAAATCAAGATTTTCCGTCCTCATCTAGATTAATGCCCAAGAGATGTTTTCCTCTAAACCCCCTCCTATTTTTGAGACAGAGCAACCCTTTAGTACATGGCAAGAACTGTGTAATTGGGGGCGTTGTCATTGTCGTCAGCGTATTTTTGAGAAAGATCAACAAATTCGGGCCCGTCCTGGTTTATTGTATTTAGTGACACAAGGGGCAGTTCGTTTGATGGGATGTTCACCCCTTAAAACAGAGCAACTATCCTTAGAAAATGACATCAGTGAAGCAATTTTTCTGGGTATTCTTGGGATAGGACAACCCTTTGAAATTACGGAACATCCTCAGACTGTGATTCATGCTTATGCCCATTTAGAAAAAACCTCAGTCATTTGGTTATATTGGCATGAATTAGCCGCTTCCTTAACCTGGTATATCAAAGTCTTAGAAATGTTTCGCCAACAGCATCAACGCAAATTATTGTGGATGAGTATTCTGGCACAAAAACGAACCGTTGATCGACTAATTGGTTTTTTTACCCTATTAGCTTTAGAAGAAGGGGAAGGGACAGAAAAAGGCTATTATTTACCCTACCCTTTAACCCAGGCTCAAATTGCCAGTGCTATTGGCACCACTAGGGTAACGGTAACGCGTTTAATGGGAAAATTGCGACAAGAAGGATTGATTGCAATTGATGAAGATAATCGAATTTGTTGGAAAATTAAGTAATTTGTCCAGAGTTTTGCTCTAATTTTTATCCTCAGAGCGTGGGTATAAAAATGTGGCAATTATTCCTAAAGTGCCGATAATTCCCAAAGCGCCGAATGTGGTATCAAATAATGAGCAATTTTTGGGCTAATTATTTATAATAAAAGTAAACCAGTATAAAATTTACTTGATTAGGAAAAAAGCCATGAAGAAACTAGGTACAATTATCTTTGTCGTCGGCTTAATTTTTATTGGGATGGGGGATAGTTTTTTACCAAAACCCCTCAGTACCATTAGCAAACAAACTCGCACCAGTATTAATCAATCCTTACTGGGTTTGATGCCTAATCCCAAAATTAGGAAACCTAGTGAAAAACATGATGCTGAAGTGACAGAAATGGAAGAAAGGGTTAAAGGAAACCGCGATCAATTAGTAGACGAACCTGTTGACATCATAAAAAGAGCTAGTGATCATAACAATCACTAGCTAACTTAAGTTATATCCTAATGTCTAAAAATCTAGTTACCGTTGCCGACAAACGCAACAGTTAAGCTATCACTAACGAGGAAATGATCTAAATGATAGGCACGTTCTTCTGTTTCTAGAAGCATTTTTTCGTATAGGTAACGAGTTGCTCTATCCCCTAAACTTTCTGCTTGGGACGCTTGGCTACGCAACATTTTAATGATGTCTTGTTCTGCTTTCAAGTCGTTCTCAACCATGGTGCGACAATCATACATCCCATCGGGTTCAGTCTCAAAGCAGCACATTTCAGCTAATTTGCTGAAGCTGGCCACAGGAATACCACCTAACCCATTTAAACGTTCTGCGAGATCATGAACATGACCCCGAACTTCTTCGTAGCTTTCGCTGAAATACTCATGCAAGGAATAAAATTCTGAACCCTCAACCACAAAATGGTGTTTTTCATACTGTAGGAACAACGCTTGAAAGCTTGCGATGGCAATATTAAAACCTTCACAAACTGGGGTTGTTACGCTTTTGTCTAGTCCGACTGGATTGTCTCCTACTTGGTCAAAAGCACGAATTGGGGCTTTAACTTGAGTGGTTGCCATGTGTGCATTCCCTTCTTAACTACACTTCTATCTATAAAATACCTCATTCTAGCAATAGTTTATCAAGACTTTCCAAAACCCTCAATAAAAATTTATTTTTTCCCTTGGACAGCCTTCGTAAGCTTATTCTGGCTTCTGGCCTATCTTGCGCTGAAAATTTTTTTAGGATATAGTTGAGAATAATTAGCATCTGTTGGGTATACTAGGTAAGGAAACAATGACAATCTTATTTATTTGTCAGTCTCAATGAATTCAACCAACCTTCCCCTGGAATCAAGTCAAGTTGTAGAAGTCGATTGGAGCGATCGCTGGATTGTCTACCGTCGCCTTCAGGAATTACACATCCCTTCCTATTGTGCAACCCATCAGCCTTTACAAGTCCAGCTATCGAGTCCCACAGAAGTCATTCAGCTATGGAGTGTCATCAAACAATACTCGGCCTCTCGTCGGGAGTTGATTCAATGGTTGAATACTTGTTGGCAAGCTAAAGAGACTTAAATTCTCAATTAACCTATTTGTAGATAAAAAATTATGTCAAATCTTACCGCCGTTTCCCAATTTCGCTTAGTCGGTCAATTAGAAAGTTTTGTCATCAAAGAAGGTGACAAACTTAAATATATCCGAATCAAGGTTAATGAACGAGAATATTGGCTAAAAATCCCTAAAAAACTCCGGTCTGAGATCGATCTCAACCTGTCCCCTGGAACCTGGTTAGAAGTGACAGGAACCAGAGAAACCAAGAAAAAAATGGGGTTTTTTGAGCTAAAAGTCAGTACCGTTAATTTGTTGCCAAATCCTGACATTTCCTATGCAGTAATTGTATCAGAAACCCCCAATCAAGCATCAGGAAAAATTTTAGTTTGTCAAAAATCCAGTTGTTGGAAACGAGGGGGAGAAAAGTTATGTCAACAGTTAGAAAAACAGTTAGGAGATCAAGGGTTAAGCGATCGCGTAGAGATTCAATTAACGGGATGTTTAAAACAGTGTAAACAGGGGCCTAACCTGGTTATGCTACCCGATAAAACCCGTTATTCCCAGGTAAAACCTTACCAAGTGACTGAATTATTAGAAAAGCATTTTACAACTTAGATAATAAAACGACAGCATAAACAGCAATTCCTTCTTCCCGTCCCACTGGGCCTAACTTCTCGTTAGTTGTCGCTTTGATACTAACTTGATCAGGATTAATGCTTAAAGTTTGAGCCAATTTTTCCTGCATGGCCGGAAGGTGGGGCTTCATTTTGGGTTTTTCTGCCACAATCACCGAATCAATGTTACCAATTTGCCAACCCTGCGATCGCACCAATTGATTAACCTGTTGTAATAATAATAAACTATTAGCTCCGGCCCATTGGGGGTCAGAGGGTGGAAAATAATGACCAATATCCCCTAAACTAAGGGCCCCTAACATTGCGTCCATAATGGCATGGGTTAGCACATCAGCATCACTGTGGCCGATGAGTCCTAGGGGATGAGGAATGATGATTCCCCCTAAAATTAAGGGACGCTCTGGCCCCAAACAATGGATATCATAACCGTTACCAATACGAATGTTCATAAATATTTAATTGACCTTTTATTTTACAATGATGACCAAACTAGGTGGCCGAGGTATTTAGGAGATGACGCAAAAAAAAGAAACCCTAATCACGATTGTATCCTTGATGATTACCCTAGGGATTCTTGGGGGGGGTTATTGGTGGTTTACCCATCAAAATCAAGGCAATCTCAACAATGTGTTATCTTCTCCCACATCTGACAATCAACCCGCTACCTCTGATCGGCCTTTACCTAAACCCCCTTCTCCCCCTTCAGTAACGGCCTTTAGTCCCCCGACGAATGTACCCAAGGGAACGACGGTCAAAATTGATGGGTCTACCAGTATGGTATTAATCAATCAAGCCCTCAAAAATCGCTTTGAACAGCAATTTCCAGGTACTCAGGTGATGACGAATGCTCAAGGGTCAACGAAAGGGATTCAAGGGCTACTAGAGGCTAGAATTGATCTGGCAGCTATTTCCCGTCCCTTAACGGCCCAGGAACAACAACAGGGGTTAGTGGCCATTCCCATTGCTCAAGATGCGATCGCCGTTGTGGTGGGAGTAAATAATCCTTTCCGTAAAGGGTTAACCATGATGCAGGTTAAGGATATTTTTCAGGGTAAAATTACCAATTGGTCAGAATTAGGGCGATCGCCTGACACGATTGAGGTAATTAATCGGCCTTCGGTAAGTGGGACGCGACAAACCTTTGCAGAATTAGTCTTAAATGGGGAAAATTTTGGCAATACGCCCAATATAACCACCTTAGATCACGATGCTACCACACCGATTTTACAACGCTTAGGGATGAATGGCATTAGTTACGCCACCTACGCTCAAGTCACAGATCAGCAAACGGTGCGATCGTTATCCATTGATGGGTTAACCCCTGAAGCTTCAACTTATCCCTATCAACGAACCTTATTTTATACTTATAAAAACCCACCGTCTGAGGTTGTTAAAGTTTTTTTAGGTTATGCTACTTCTCCGACAGGACAACAAGTGATTCAAGATGCTCAATAATTAACGGGCTTAATAATTAACGGGCTTAATATTATTAAGCCCCTACGGACGAATGACTTGCTAAAACTGAGATCTTGCACCATGATTAAAAATTACAGAAACCCGATCTTCCCTAACTTTTCCTAACACCTTCAATCATAATTAAAGGAGGATAATCTAATAAATCTTGCCAAAATTCTTGTCCTAGTTTTTCTTGCCCTTCTGCTGATACTGTCGGAAACAAAAAGCGAACATTTGTTAATCCAGCTTTCGTTAATGCTTGTTCATAGGTCGCTTTACTTAAATAATAATCAGTTACACTAAAGGTTTGATTACTATATAGGCAAAGAATGGAGTTTTTGATATTGTTTGGCAACCGCTTCATATTGAGGATTCATCTTAATTTTTTAGTCCTTTTTTAACACTATTCAAAGGGTAAAGTAACTGTTTTTAACCAAAATGATTCAATCCCTTGTACCAGTTTAAACAGATCTTTGAGATTACGAGATTTAGTAATATAACAGTTAACATATAGCTCATAACTTTGATTAATATCCTCATCATTACTAGAGGTAGTTAAAACAATAACAGGAATGCGTTTTAAACTGGGATCAGCTTTAATTTCCGCTACCACTTCCCGTCCATCTTTGCGGGGTAAATTCAAATCAAGGATAATCAAATTAGGTCGGGGGGAATCACTAAATTCCCCCTCCTGACGTAAGTAAGCCATCGCATCTATTCCATCCCTTACAACCATCAGTTGATGGGGAATGGTACTGGTTTTTAATACTTCTTGAAATAAGCGAATATCCGCTTTTGAGTCTTCAACTAAGAGGATAATTTTATCTTGGTTGCTCTCTCTTGCGATCACCCTATTTACCTCCTACTGGTATGGTGAAATAAAATGTTGATCCTTGGCCTAATTCTGAGTCTACCCAAATTTGGCCCCGATGACATTCTACAATTTTTTTACAGATCGCTAAACCTATTCCTGTCCCTGGATATTCGTCACGGGTATGTAACCGTTGGAAGATGACAAAAATGCGCTCGCTAAATTGAGAATTGATCCCAATACCATTATCTTGAACTGAGAATAACCAAGCATCTTCTAAGCGTTTGGCCATGATATGAATTTCGGGGGTTTCTTCACTGCGGAATTTAATCGCATTAGAAATTAAATTCAAAAATAACTGCATTAATTGGGTACTATCAGCCATCACATTAGGTAAGGGATCATGGGTGATGATGGCCCCAGTTTCCGCAATGCGTCCCCGTAGATTAGCGAGGGCTTTGGCGAGGGCTTTTTCTGCTTCTGTCAACTGAAATTCTACGGCCCGCATATCCACTTTGGAATAGGCTAACACATCATCAATCAGAGTTTGCATTAAGCTGACCCCTTCTACCGCAAAAGTGATGAATTCTGTGGCATCTTCATCAAGTTCTTCCCCATAACGCAATTCTAACAATTGTACATAGTTAGAAACTTGGTTTAAGGGTTCCTGTAAATCGTGGGATGCAACATAGGCAAATTTCCTTAATTCGGCGTTAGATCGTTCTAAATCTTGGGCTAATTGGGCTAATTCGTCCGCTTGTCGGAGGATAATATTGGTGATCGCTTTTTTCAATTCTAAGGCCGCTTTGATCTCGACGGGTTTCCAAGATAGGGAGGTTAAGCGGACGGTTTCTTTCCACAATTCAAAGGATTTTCGGGGAGATAAACGCACATTCCCGTCTAAATTCTTCAATTCATAAGCTTTGCTAGGATCTCCTCCCCAATTTACTGTTTGAATGACTTCGGGACGGAACCATAAAAGATAGTTTCGTTGGGAAATTTTAATGGCTAATAACCCACTAGCCATGTCTTTAAAGTTTCGACTATCAGCATATAAATGGGGTAAGAATGGAGTCGAAAAAACTTCCTCATCTACATTTTTTTTCAGCCATTGTACTAAATATTTAACTTCCTCTTGTTGGGGGGTTTTTCCTATTAAGGTATAGTCATCACCGATACAAATTGCTGCCCCTTGGGAACTGGTTAAATTGAGTAGGTTTTGCTGACTCTTAATTAACCCATTGATAAAGTTGTCTGCTTGGGTCATTGATTCAATTAATACCCCTTGAATGGCGTTTAATTGCATGGGATATTCATAGTCTTTCGTTTCTTCTTTTGCAGAAATTTCGGAGAAGACAACCCGTCCTAAAAATTCACAAGCTTTCCGTAATTCATAAGGTATATATTTGGGTGTTAAATGATGACAGGCAATTAATCCCCAGAGTTTTCCATCATCAATTAAGGAGATGGTTAAGGATGCCCTAACACCCATATTATGGAGGTATTCAAGATGACAAGGGGAGGCACTTCTGAGGATAGAAATTGTTAAATCTAAGGCTGTTTTATTGAGGGGATGCTGTTTAGGAAATAAATCTACTGGGGTGGCTTTTACGTCGGGAATTAAACGGATATAATTAGAAATAAACAGTCTGCGGGCTGGTAAGGGAATATCAGATGCAGGATAATGTAAGCCTAAATAGGGTTCTAATTGCTCTAGTTTATCTTCGGCAATGACTTCCCCGTGATCGTCTTCATCAAATTTATATAACATGACCCGATCAAACCCAGTCATCTTACGAACTTCTTTGACAATGATTTGACAAAACTCTGTTAAGTTAACATTAGTTTGCAGTTGGGTAATGGAAGCTTTGGCTAGGTGATAAAAACTCAAAAAGGGAATATTTTCTTGAGAAATTGCAGGCTCTAATTCAAGAATTAAGAAACCAGCCGAATTACGATGAAAAACTCCGTCAAAAATAACATAGTTGTCCCCCTCAACCCTTGCCCAAAGTTTGGTAGAATTAATAAAGTCTAGGTTATCACTTTCTAAGGCTGTTCTTAATTGTTCAATTTGGAAAGAATCAAAGATATCTTCTAAAGTAAGATTAATTATTTCTTCCGGTGCAATGCCAAATACTTCTGTTGTATTGGTACTGGTTTGAACAAGGCGAAGACTGGGTTCTTCTAAAACAAACAAGACTCCATGGGCTTGAATTTTTCCCCATAAATGAATCTGTAATTCTTCTAGTTTTTTTAGATTGATATCTTGATTAATATCAGAATTCACTATCATTAAAGTTTCCCTCGATTATTTGGTCAATAATTCTGTCTGTTTTTGAGCTTAAAAATCGTTAAGTTTTATTAAGGATTAATCTGTAGCGTCTTTTAATTCCTGGTGATGTTGTTCCCTTTTAAGCTCATCATATTTCGCCTAAACCTACCTTTATATTTAAGTATAACGCAAAATTAAATTAATCTAAAAAATCAAGTATTCCGATATAATTATCAATTAAAATCAACAGGAGCTTATACATTTTGGGCGCAGGTTCCTTGCGCCCCTACATTGGGAAAATGGTAGCCTGTATAGGGCATTACTGCGTAAAGCCTCATAAATAAAACCATATATTTCTTAACAAAAAAACATAAGTAATGACGATTGAAATTTTAGACTATATACTTGTAGTAGTCTTAAGTATAAATCTTTAGGCAATTGATCTTAAAATCTTTCAAGTCTATTCATAAACGCCCAATACTAAGCCAGTTTAAACTGATCTGGCTATCACTCCTGATAGGTATAAACTCCTTATTAGCTGCCTGTCAAACACCGAATCAGTCATCTATTTTAACTCAAAATCAAGAGAAAAATCCCTCAGAATTTTCTCAACATAAGCTCTGTCAACCCCTAGATGTTGATAGTATAAAAGAGCGTTTAAAGCCAACAAAACCCTGGCGTATTGGTTATCTTCTTAAAACCAGTAGTGATCCTTTTTGGCAACGGATAGATCAAGGAATAAAAGAAATTAGTCAAGACTTTGGCATTCAAGGAATTGTCAAATATACGGCAGACAAACCCGATACTAAAGGAGATGTTAAAAACCAAATTCTTCTAATTCTTGATTTAATTGAGAATAAAAAAGTTGATGGATTAATTATTGCCCCAGAAGATTCTATTCAGTTAATTCCTGTGGTTGAAAAAGCCACAGAGGAGGGCATTCCTGTCATCATCATTGATACGCCTATCGATACTAAAGAGATTTTAACCTTTGTCAGTTTTGATAACTTTCAGGCAGGTAAAATGATGGGTAAATGGGTTATTCAACAATTAGAAAAGTCTCATGCTTCTGAGGGCAATGTTAATGTTTTAATTTTAGAAGGTTCGTTACATGAAGAAAATACCGTTGAACGTCGCCAAGGATTTTTAGAAGGATTAAAAACCCTGAAAAAAGCGAATAATCTTGATATTTTGGATATGAAACCTGCAAATTGGGAAACATCAAAAGCGAAAAAAATTACAGCCGCTTGGTTAGACAAATTTCCAGATATTGATGTTATTATGGCAGCAGATGATCAGATGGCGATCGGTGCTAGTCAAGCAGTAGCAGAGGCCCAAAGGACGGGAATTATTATTACTGGTTTTGATGGCATGAATCAAGGATTAAATGCCATTAAAGCCGGAAAAATTCACGCTACTGTTAATCAAATTCCTGAAATCCAAGTTAAATTAACGACTCAATTGATGATTGATTATTTAGAAGGGAAAAAGCAACAGTTTCCCCCTTGTCAACTAATTTGGGAAAATCACACAGAAGCCTCTTTACTGATTACTTTTGAAAATATAGATCAATATTTAAAATAATGAATTCAATCGGTCAACAAAACCCAAAACTCAAAAAATCACTCATCCAAAAAATTACTCAAAAAATTGTCTTATTGAGTGTCATTAGTTTACTAGGAATTGTTAACACGATCTTTTTGTCTTCTCTATTTATGACAAAAAAAATTGAATGGACGATGGAACAAATCAGTGAACAAAAAATTGATACATTTAAGCTATTTTTTACGACCTTAACCATTGATCTTTTAAGAAATAGAGTTGTATCTGCTAGAACTAGCAAAAAAGAAAAACAAGAACTATTACGTCAAATTCGTTGGCGTAATCCCTCAATTTTAGATGTACTTTTAGTAGAAAATAATGGAACAGTTATTGCCCAAAGTAGTCGTAGTTTTCGTTATAATATTACTAAATTAGAACAACAACCTTGGTTATCTAAGCTTAAAGAAATAACTCAAGTTTGGTTTGGTTCTGTAGAATATGACCGCAATACTTATTCAGTAACAATGGCCGTGAAAGTAACCGATGAATTAGGAATACCCATTGAAAATCTTACTTTAGTGGCCCGCATTGATTTAACAGAACTTTGGCGAAAATTAGTAGAGACAAAAATTGGGACAACTAATATTTATATTACGGATGAAAGTAATGATAAAAAACGGATCATTGTTCATAGAGATATTCGTTTATTAAATACTGAAATTTCTTCTCATGATAGTATTTTAAAAAATATTGGAAAATTAACTATTGAACAATCTCCTAATCAACAGTTAGTTATTGCTTATCATGAGGCGTTTGAAATTTCTCTTTCTGATCAATGGATAGAACCATTAAATAATGTGATTTGGGTAACGACTATTGAAGAACCTTTTTCTGAAGCAATTTTGCCATTTGTTCCGTTAATACTGACATTTACGCTTGTTTTAATCATCGTTATTATTATTGTTATTTCGATCATTAAATTTATCAAAAATCGTGTCATTAAACCTATTAATAATTTACAAAAAGCGGTTATCTCCCTAAATAATAATCAATTTAATCAACCAATTGCCATAGAAAATGATGATGAATTAGGGGAATTAGCTAAGGCATTTAATCAGATGGCAAAACAACTAAAAGAATCTTTTGAAACCTTAGAAACTCGCGTTAAACAACGCACCTTAGAACTAGAAAAAGCCAATCAAGCAAAACAAGAATTTTTAAGCAAAATGAATCATGAACTGAGAACCCCTTTAAATTTAATTCTCGGTTATACTGAGCGATTAAATCAGGATAAATCTCTGAATAATGAACAAAAAAAAGAATTAGAAATCATTAACCGTAGTGGGGAACATCTTCTGTCATTGATCAATGAAATTTTAGATATTTCTAAAATTGAGGCCGGACAAATTGAGCTTAAAGAAAACAGCTTTGATCTTTATCAATTATTAGATAAAATCAAAGAAATGTTTGATCTCACTGCTCAATCAAAAGGACTTAATCTTATTCTAGAAAACAGGCTAAATAATGATTGTCACTATATATATGCAGATGAAGGCAAACTGCGTCAAGTTTTAATTAATTTGCTCTCTAATGCCATTAAATTTACCAAGAAAGGAACCATAACCTTACGAGCAAACTCTCTGAATAATAATGCTCATGAATTACAATTTATCCAATTAGAAATAGAAGATACAGGACAGGGAATTTACCCAGAAGAAATCAATAAATTATTTAACGCCTTTGAACAAACCAAAAGTAGTATTAATACCCAAATAGGCACAGGTTTAGGCTTATATATTAGTCGTCAATTTGTTGAATTAATGGGGGGCAAAATTACCGTTACAAGTGAGTTAAATCAGGGAACAATTTTTACTATTGAACTCCCCATTAAATTGAGCCAAGCTGGGGCAATTTTTCCTCAAGCAATTGAGTATAAAGTAATTGGTTTAGCTCCCAATCAACCCCTTTATCGTATTTTAGTAGTAGATGATCATGTTGCCAGTCGTCAATTTTTAGCGAATTTGCTCTTATCTGTGGGTTTATCAGTGCAAACAGCCACAAATGGACAAGAAGCCCTTGATTTATGGCAAAAATGGCAACCTCATCTCATTTGGATGGATTTGGAAATGTCTATCATGGACGGTTGTGAAGCCACTAAACGGATTAAAAAGACGGCAGAGGAACATAGTTGCTATATCCTGGCTTTAACGGCTGATTTTTCGGAAACAAGGCGGACAATGGCTTTATCTTGCGGCTGTGATGATTTTGTTGGTAAACCTTTTCGGACAAAGGTAATTTGGGAAAAAATGTCTGAATATTTGGGGTTACAATATATTTATGAACCGTTAAAAATGACGGTTGATCATTCGGGACAACAGGAGGAAGCTTCTTCAATATTAACCGCAGAGTCATTAAAAGCCATGCCTACAGACTGGTTAGAGCAACTCTATCAAGGGAGTCTTTACCTCAATGGCAAACAAGTTTTATCTCTCATTGAGCAGGTTTCTTTGTCTCATCCAGTTTTAGCAAAATCCCTGAAAGAATTGGCAGAAACTTATCAATTTGCCAGAATTACAGAACTCATTGATTCTCATCACTCAGAATCTAAACAATGAGATGTTATAATTATCTTAAATTTTCCCTATTTTCTGTTGTTTTTTTACCATGTTCTTATTCATTAAACTAACCCGTATTAATTATGTTTCCGCCATCTTCCATTGTTTCCCAACCCGTCATTTTAGTCGTTGATGATTCTGCTGATAACCTCGCATTGTTGTCTAGTATGTTAGATGAGCAAGGGTATGAGGTGCGTCAGTCTCTTAATGGCCCCATTGCTTTAAAAGCCATTGAATTAGCTCCTCCTGATTTGATTTTGCTTGATATTCGTATGCCTGGGATGGATGGTTATACGGTTTGTCAAAAATTAAAAGCTAATCCTAAAACCCAAGATATTCCGGTAATTTTTATTAGTGCTAGTGATGAAGCTTTAGATAAGGTCAAAGCTTTTTCTGTGGGGGGTTGTGATTATATTACCAAACCTTTTAAATTGGTTGAAGTTTTAGCCAGGGTACAAAATCAATTAAAAATTAGACAATTACAACAGGAATTACAAAGCAGAAATTTTTATCTAGAAAGACTGGTTCAAGAGTTAAGAGAAGCCAATGATCGACTAGAAAAATTGTCTCGTCTTGATCCATTGACCCAAATTGGCAACCGTCTCCATTTTAATGATTGTATGGAAAGAGAATGGCAAAGAGCTATCAGGGAAGAACAACCTTTAGGACTCATTTTATGCGATGTTGATTACTTCAAAAAGTATAATGATACCTATGGACATTTAGAAGGCGATCGCTGTCTTTATCAAGTGGCACAAGGGCTAAAAACAGCCGTTTTACGGGCCACTGATCTTGTCTGTCGTTATGGGGGCGAAGAATTTGCCATCATTCTTCCTCATACGGATATTAAGGGAGGAAAACCCATTTGTCGAAGAATAGTTGAGCAGATTCAACAATTACAAATTCCTCACCTTCGCTCCTCTGTTTCTCCTTCAGTTTCTGTTAGTGTGGGGTTTGCTAGTATTATTCCTCAGAGTAATTTAAGATCTGATATCTTGATTAATTTAAGTGATAAGGCTCTTTATCAAGCTAAACACCAAGGGAAAAATTGTTTTGTCTTAGATGTTTCTGCTGTTGAATATTTTAATCATAACGATTCAGTTGTAATCGATAAATAATGGTATTAGGATCAACTTGATTAAGAATATTTTTGATTACCATACTTGGCCCCAATGGCCCCCAACTACAGCCTTTTTCCAAATATTCTTGTGCCGCTTTACCAATAATATAAGTAAAATAGCCAGCAATTCCTCCCTGTATTATAGCCGTACTACTATAAGTTGTTAACATTCCTGGATTATCAAACAAACTAGAAGCAGCTAAAGCCGTTTTTCCTAATCCTAAAATTACACTGCTACCAATTTCTCCTAATAATAATCCCCCTGAACTTAAAAGAATTTTACGCCATAATTTTCCTGCTTCATAACTGGTAATAGGTAAACCATATAATTGAGCTAAAGACCGAATTAAGCCTAAATCAGTGATAGCTCCCCCAATTAGATCAAAAATAGCAATAGGATTAACAGCAACCGCTAAAGACTTATATTTAACATATTTCCAGATGATTTCTTCTGCTTCTTTTTGCCGAATTTCAATAGTTTTCTTTGCAATATTTTCCTCTGCTTTTTCAGCTTGTCTTAAGGCATTAAGAGATAATAAGGAACGACCTTCTTGATTTAAAATAGTTAAAATTTTGTTTCTTAAAGCATCAATTTGAGGGGCAGGGGTTTCCCATTCTTCGGCCGTTGTACCATCAGGATATTTAACTAAAATAGGAATAGGTTGCGGGGCCGCAGCAATCATAACAATATCTTCTGGAGGAATCTGTAATTGATTATTTTTTGCAGATTGTTGACCAATTTTTTGCAATTGTTGATAGATTTCTTGACAATCTTTTTCAGGATAAAGATCGATCTTATTGAACAATAAAATCAAAGGTTTTAAAGTTTTTCTTAACCCTAATAATGCCTCATATTCAGTGCGAGTAATATCCTCAGAAATCACAAACAAAATTAAATCCGCTTGTTCAGCAATTGCCCGCGCCATAATTTCCCGTTGTTCCCCATCAATTTCATCTAAGCCAGGGGTATCAATAAACTCAATTTGAATTTTGCCACTAGGGGGAGTCCAACGGACAGATTTTGGCCATTTTGTTACCCCATGAATGGGGCCACTTTCAAGAATATTTTGACCCATTAAGGCATTAATTACCGCAGATTTTCCCCGACTTACTAACCCAAAGGTAGCAATTTTAATAATATTTTGTTCCAGCTTTTCTAAGGAAGCTTTTAGGGCCTGTAAATCTTCCCTAACCGCCGCTTGAAGTTCCAGATTCGGGGGATAATTCCAATGACGGCGAATACTACTATACCAGGATAAGGCCTGTTGAAGACTGGCGCGAGCTTGTTGTAAATGGGTTTCTTGTTGAGTCAATTTTTGATTCAAACTCCTAATTATTTTTGACTTCCGTAGGGGCTTAATATTATTAATCCCCTACTAACTTCTGACTTGTTACTGAGCGACTTGTACTGTATTTCGACTTCTCTAATCCTCTGCCTTATCCTTCACCCCCCGAACAATCCGAGATAATTCGCTTTTCTCATCCACACTAATACGAGTTGGAGAACCACCAATAATCCCTTCATAATTACGGAAGGAATCTTGAATAATGGGGCCATCTTGATTAATCATATATTCCCGAATGCCTTTATCATGCCATGATCCTCGCATTTTAAAGACATTAATGGCCCGGGACATTTCCCCACGAATTTCGACATATTGCAACATTAAAATTGTATCTGTGATTGTAGAAATATGAGATTCTGTAATAGAATGGGCCCCCATAAATTTATCGGTGGTATTAGTGAAAAATCCCGTAATTTCTTCTTGTTTGGCATATCCTGTTACCCCAATTACAAATTGACGGAAAGCATTATTTGTCACGCCCCTTGCTAATGCTGATAAAGAATCAATGGCAATTCGAGAGGGTTTAAACTCAGAAATTTCTGATTTAATAATCTGTAAATGGTCTTCTAATCCGGCTGATTCTGGATAGGTACACAGGAGTTTTAAGAGTCCTTTACGTTCCATTTCCTCAAAATCAATGCCCCAAGAAAAAGCATTTCTAGATAACTGGGCCCGGGATTCTTCATAGGCAAATAAAATCGCCCTTTCTCCTTGACGACATCCTTCTTCTAAAAACTTACTGACGAATAAAGTTTTACCAGTTCCCGTAGCTCCTGTTGCCAAAATAATCGAATCTTTAAAGAACCCTCCCCCACACATTTCATCGAGAGTTTTAACACCGGAAGAAATTCGCGTATTAGATGAGCGTTGTGTTAGTCGCATCGCCCCTAATGGGAAGATATTAATGCCATCATTAGTAATAGTAAAAGGATATTCTCCTTTCATGTGGGTTGTCCCTCGAAGTTTCAGGATTTCTGCGGTACGACGGCGACGTTCTCCTTCTAAAACATTGCGAACAATCACAACATTATCCGAGACAAATTCTTCTACACCAAAACGAGCAATTTGTCCATATTCTTCTATCCGTTCTGTGGTTAAAATTGAGGTGACACCGAGCAGTTTTAAACGAGCAACAAGGCGAAAAATTTCTCGTCTGACTACAGGGGCCGCATCATATTGTTGAAAAACGGCTGTTACAGAATCGATAGAAACAAGTTTGGCTTTATACTTATTAATCGCATACTGAATGCGTTCAATTAAAGCTGATAAATCGAAACTTCCTACCACTTCTTGACCATCAGGATCGGGGGAAGCATCGAGAATAAATAATTTTCCTTCATCAATAAGTTCTTGTAAATCCCAACCAAAACTATAGGCATTTTCAATAATGTCAGTGGGAGATTCTTCAAAGGTAACAAATAATCCAGGATAGTCGAAATATTTGATGCCATGATAAAGGAATTGTACCGCAAGTAAGGTTTTTCCTGTTCCTGATGTTCCACTGACAAGGGTTGTTCTCCCGATGGGTAAACCACCATGGGTAATTTCATCAAATCCTTCAATCATTGTCCGAATTTTTCGGACTCCTTTGGGAGATAATTCTTGTTTCTTGTTGCCGCTAGAAAGAGCTTGATTCATGATCGCTTTATTTAATTATTTTAGAAAGAAAATTACTCACAAATTAGAAAAAAACTGAAAGCTGAACATGGAATATCGTGACTTTATAACTAAAGTTTTAGAGTTCATTTTCCCTTTCTCTGATCTCTTCATAAAGAAGATCTAGGCCAATTAATACTTTCTCTCTATCTGAGAGATCGCCAATAATTTTACGAACGGGTGGCGGCAAAATTTTGGCGAGGGTTGGTGTGGCTAAGATTTTGTCTTCTTCAGCGAGTTGGGGATTTTTCAGAACATCAATAACCTTTAAAGCATAAACCCCTTTGAATTCATCTTCAAGGATATTTTTGAGGGTTTTTAAAGCTCGTACAGAGTTGGGAGTGTTACCCGCGACATAGAGCTTGAGAACATAGGTTTTTTTAAAGTTAATCATGGCTGCAAGTTAGGAAAAATTATTGAGTAAGGATCTTGAGTTTACAGGGAACATAAAAAGGGGAGAAAATCTCAGATTATTTTCTTACTTTAATCCATTTGATTTAATAAATCAAAGAGAATATCTCCTCTGGGAATGGAACGACGATACATTTCTCCTAAATGAGCTAGAATATCAATAATTGTTAAGCGATAGTCCAGCAAAATTCCCTCACTACGCCCTTCTAATTTGAGTTGTTGAGAAAATTTATCCATTAACTCCATGTGAATTTCTAAGACACGAGATACAGAAACATCGGCAAAAAATGCCTGATTCACAAATTGATCGATCGCTTGATTAACATCAGAATTATCATTAAAGTAATTAAGGACAATTTCTCGGTAACTAGCACTTAATTGTCTAATTAACTCTTTTTTGTCTTCCGGGGAAAGATTACGATAAAAATATTTTGGGTTCCGTTTGTAATACACGCCTAAATATCCCAGTCTTTCTTTTAGCTTTTCTGCTAACCGACGCTGTTGTAATAATAAAAAACTCTGATGATTTTCAGCGATCATTTCTTGTTGAGGAGACACGAGACGATTGTTGAGAAAACAACTGGGGCCAAGGGCGAGAAACTTGGTAATAGCACGGTCAATGGTGATAGGAATATCATCTAATTCACGGGCAACATGATTAATTTCCGCGCTATGATACAAAAAAGTCGGAGACTCTTTCTCTTTCAAGTTTTCCTCAAATTCTGCCTCTCGCTCAATAATTATAACGGGTAACAGGGTTCCCTGTTCATAAAGTTGGTTAAACAACGGTAGGATAGCGGGTTCTCGAATGACAATCAGACAATCTATGGTTTCGCTTTGCTGGGTAACGAAAGTCAATAATTCTTCTGCTGCCTCTATGATATATAAACGATAGCGTTCATCGCTCAGATATTTGGTCAGAGACTGAGCGAGCATTCTATCACCGCTATAAAGACAAATAGATAGTCGAGTATGCAATGTCCTTCAGGTAAATAGACGAAAATAAATCGGAGGACAACTCCCCTTTAAGAAGTTAACATAATCAACTTAGGCCAAGCTACAATTTTTATGCGATCGCGGGTATCTCCAAACCGACATTCAATACTCTCTACCTCAACAAAATAACTTTGCCGAAAAAAGAGAGTTACTGGCTATAAATCTAAAATAAACCCAAATTTTGGTTTTTGTTTCCCAAAACCAAATATAAAATTGCGGGTGAAACCTTGAACAAACAGGACAACTAAAGTGACTGAATTTCGTACTATTAATGGCTTAGGCAATAACCTAAATGATCCCACTTTAGGCTCCACTCATACCGAATTAATTCGATTGACCTTACCCGCTTACGAAGACGGGTTTAATACGCCAAGAGGAGGATTTGTCTCAACCCTTCCTAACGCTCGAACTATAAGTAATACAGTTGTTGCTCAAACCGAATCTATTCCCAACACCCTCAATGCTAGTGATTGGTTATGGCAGTGGGGACAATTTATTGACCATGACTTAGATCTCAATGAAGGGGGTTCTCAAACCTTTTTCATTTCTGTTGACGATCCCAATGATCCCCTATATAATGCAAATTTTCCCTTTCTCCCTTTAACCAGAGTTCCGGCTGCTCCAGGAACAGGGACAGATCCCAGTAATCCTCGGCAACAAGACAATGACATTACCTCTTTTATTGATGGGTCTAGTGTCTATGGTTCTGATGAAGTCCGGGCTGACTTTTTACGGAGCTTTGATAATGGTTTATTAAAGGTCAGTGTTGGTAGCAATGGAGAAATCTTACTCCCTTACAATACCGCAGGGCTTGCTAATGCTAACCCCTTTGGCTTCCCATCTGCAGATTTATTTATCGCGGGAGATGCTCGTGTTAATGAGCAAATCGGGTTAACGGCTGTTCATAACTTGTTTGTTCGGGAACACAATCGGATCGCTACCGATCTCTTAGGCCGACTCGAAGGGGGAGAAACCGCTCTTGTTCAAGCTTTTGAGGATTTTGAAACGGCTGCTCTTGTAGCAGATCCCACGGCCACGGCCGCCCAAATTACGGATGAATGGGTTTACCAAAATGCTCGCTTCGTGGTGAGTGCTGAAATTCAAGCTATTACCTATCAAGAATTCCTTCCCTTCATGGTTGGCCCTCAATTCACGGCGGTTAATGGACTCTTAGGGGGTGGTTTTGGCATAGAAACCTATACCGGATATGATGACACGGTTGATCCTAGTGTTAGTCATGAATTCGCTAATGCTGCCTATCGGGTAGGTCACACTCTACTCAATAATCAGCTATTACGGGCTGATGAAAATGGCATCACCTCCACTCCGTTAGGCAACCCAGACGATATCACTCAAGCAGCTTTCTTCAATATTGCTGATGTAGAAGACAACGGGGTTGATTCTCTATACTCTGGCTTAACCCTGCAACAAGCTCAAGATATTGACAATTTTGTGGTTGATGGGGTGCGTGAGTTCTTATTCCCCGCAGGTACAGGGGGATTTGACTTACCCGCAGTGAACATTCAACGGGGACGGGAAGTCGGTATTCCTGGTTACGTCGAAGTTTATAATGCTCTTGGCTTAGATTCAGTATTTGGGGACCTCAATAGCTTTAGTGATCTTGTCAGCAGTGGACTGTTTACCGCAGAAGTCGTAGACAAGATAGATGATGTTTATACCGATGTTAGCCAAATTGATTTATGGTTGGGCGGTATTTCTGAGAATGCGATTAATGGGGGATTACTTGGCCCTACTTTTAATTTAATTGTTTCTGATCAATTTGAGAGAACCCGCAACGGCGATCGCTTCTTCTTCTTGGATCAAACTCAATCAGATTATCTCCAAATTCTCGATCCTAACTTCCAAAACGTTTCTTTATCTGAAGTTATCCGGGCTAATACTGCCGATGACTTTTTCATTGCGGATAATGCTTTTGAAGTTCCTTATGATAACCGTATCACAGGAACGGGGGCTAGTGAGCTTCTCGTTGGAACCAGTGCCAATGATTTAATTGAAGGGTTAGGTGGGAATGATACCCTCAACGGAAAAGATGGTGACGATATTCTATATGGTAACGAGGGAAATGATATCCTCAAAGGAAAAGACGGTAACGATGTCCTTTATGGTGGTGCTGGTAATGATTCCCTCGAAGGAGATGCTGGTAAAGATTTCTTAAAGGGGGGTGCTGGCAATGATTCCCTCAAAGGAGGTTTTGGCGATGACCAGTTATTTGGTGGTGCTGGTGATGATAAGCTTGACGGAAACGCTGGAAAGGATTTCTTAGTAGGTGGCGATGGTAATGATTCCCTCAAAGGGGGTGACGGTGATGACATCCTGAGAGGGACTGGTGATAGCCTTGGTGTCGGTGAGATCGATAAGTTTGAAGGAAATGGCGGTAAAGATACCTTCATCTTAGGAGATGTTAATAACGTCTTCTATGTGGGTAATGGTTCTCTGGACTATGTGGCCATTAAAGACTTTAACAAAGACCAAGATCTCATCCAACTTAATAATGATGTCCAGTACGTCTTGGCTGCTAGTGGTATCGCGGGTAAGCAAAGTGGTATCTTCGTCGATACCGATAGTTCTGGTACACTCACCACAGGGGATGATCTGATCGCTGCTTTCGAGAAGACTATTACTAACTTAAACCAAGGATTTACCTTTGTTTAAGCACAAAGTTTTTATCGTAGGGTGGGCATTGCCCACCTTCGTTATTATTAATATTACTCAAATCCATGAATAACTAACTCATAGTAGTCTTGATGAATGGCTTCGAGGGCTTGATTTAATGCGTCAGAATGAATCCAACCCACAAAACCTGCATAAAGACATTCTTCTTGCTCATTCGCCACAAAAATATGAAGCACATTGAGGGGATTTGTCCACAGTCGAATACTGACTCCTTTTTCAAAGGTTAAATAGGTTTGCGCTCTCTCAAAATCTCGCGGATGAGCATCAGTCATTCCAGGAATTAATTGCAGTCGCTCAATTAAAATGCTAGGCAAATCTTTCTCGAATAAGGCGGGACTAGGGGAAGTTTGCCAAAACTTTTGAATCACTTCAACGACATGGGGATGATTTTTAAGTTGGGCGTGAGAAATGCCTGGTAAACCAACAAAATGAGCATAGGATAATTTAGTTGATGAGACGGGAATAGTACCATCGCTGCCATTATCAATATTACCCGCAATCACTAAGGTGGGAATGATTTTAGTGACTCTATCAGCCATAATTCGGCGGTTTTTTCCTAAGTCTTTGGCAATGCCAATACCAAGGGATAAGGGGTCAATAATTCTGGCGATATCTGCCCCGCCTACGGGAGAGGCAATGAGAACTAAGGAGTTGATTTTTGACCACCATTTGGGATGTTTATTGAGGAGTTCTAACCAAATTAATCCCCCCAGGGAGTGACCAATAATTCGCCAAGGAGTTGTTGGATATTTCTCAATAATTTCTAGGGAAGAAGTTTCAACGGTTTCCAGAAGATCGTCAAGACTCAGCCAGGTTTTTAACCACCCCAAATTAGGGGCAATGATTTTTGTCTTTGGGGTGACTAATGTGGTGGCAAGTTGACTAATTTCTTCATTGGTATCCGCCCAGCCATGTTGGGCAAAAAGTATGAAATCAGGCGCGTCAATCATGGGTTTATTTAGTCTGATACTTAAGGATAAAGTTGGGCAGCTAAAGCAATACCTTGGGGGAGAATTTTGTGTTCTTGAATTTGAATTCTAGCCTGTAAGGTTTCTGGGGTGTCATGGGGCAAAATTGGTACGGCAGCTTGTAATAAAATTGGACCACTATCTACTTCTATACTGGCCAGATGAACTGTACAACCTGTGATTTTTACTCCAGATTCTAAGGCTTGTTCAACGGCATTAATTCCTTTAAAACTAGGTAATAAACTAGGATGAATATTGATGACATGGTTGGGAAATGCTTCTAATAAAACTGGGGTCACAATTCGCATCCATCCCGCCATGATTACCCAGTCAATTTCGTATTCTTTAAATAGGTTGACAATGGCTTGATCTAGGTCTTCTCTCCTTTTGAATTTTCTGTGATTGAGTAATTTTGCTTCTAGGTTTAATCTCTGCGCTCTTTCTGCAACTTTTGCCTGGGGATTATTATAAATTAATAGGGGAATTTTGGCATTGAGTTCTTGATGATTAATGGCTTGAGCAATTACTTCAAAATTAGTACCACTTCCTGATGCTAATACTCCCAATTTTAAAGTTTTTTCTATGTGCAGTTCTTTAGGAGATAATTGAGGAGAGATAAAACTAGGGGTGTGTTCTAATTGCAAGGAAGTGTCCATAGGAACTCAAAATTGGATGATTAACCGATTTAATTGGGTTTGTTTGATTTAGTCTTTGTTAATTATACCAGGATCGTTCCTCCTTTTTTGCTCTTGAGGTACATTTTTCTTAGATGACTTTTTTCTATAAATCCCAGGGAAAATTTTGCCGAAAACTAAGATTTTTCTTGGCTTTTTGTCTCTGACTTTTGAGGTATAGCTATAGAACTAAAAATCTACCTTTTTACCGATTTCTTCCCGAATTCTAATCAGTTTTTGCACTTGACCAATAGTAGGATTCACTTCATGGGTTTTCTGGTTTCTATTTTGTAAGTAAGCTTGTTGTTCTTGTTCAATCATTCTAACATCCTGCGCGACTAATCCATCTAACATGGTTTGTGCTGTTCCCCCTAAACTATTTTTGATCAATTGTCGAAACCAAATCGGTAATTTATGTAGTCGCCAAAAGGCATTTAAAGAGGTAAAATGAATCAAGTAAGCGCGAGTATGGGTCAAATTGATCGGACAAAATAAACAATAAATAGTAAAATCATTACCTAATTTTGATAGCCAATGGGGATAAAAATAACTGACGGTTAAGGGTTCAGGATGTAACCGTCGTAATTGAGGAAAAAATAATTGACTTACTGACCAAATTTTATCTATTTTATAATAACTTTGGGCTTCATAAAGAGCGTTAACTTGATGGTTGTCAGTGGATAATTCTTTTAATTTGGCCCCAGTCCAAGCCTGATAATTATTATGGAGATGACCATGATACATATCCATTAAATTTTCAATCAAAAATGAAAAATGCCCTTGACAATCAATGACTGAAACCGTTCCCAAATAATTAAGATGTTCCCATTCAGGAATTTTTAATGGCTTAATATTATTGGCTTCTAATTTTTGTTTATCCCCAAGAAAGACCCAAATAAATCCATCAGATTCTTGAACAGGGTAGGTATTAATTTGACAATTTGGTAAAGCTTGATTGTCAGTTAAATAAGGAATAAGAATACAGTTTCCCTCTTGATTAAATTGCCACCCATGATAAGCACATTCGAGAGAATTTTCGACAACTTGACCCTCACTTAGTCTTACTTGTCGATGGGGACAACGATCATCAAGCCCATGAATTTTTCCCAGACTATCTCGATAGAGTACAATGGAACGATACCATATTTGAACCCCTAACGGTTTCGTTGTCACTTCTGTACTACGAGCTACCACATACCAATAGTTTAAATTAATTTCACAGGTACGAATATCCATATACCGTCAAAACAAATATCATGAAACGTGAGTGGATTACAATTAAGGGAATCGCGTCCAACTCGAAATTAACCCCCAAGAAATTGCTATTTTCCTTAATTGAGGTATAATAAATATAACGATGAAATTAGCGACCAAAATTGAGGCGATTCTGTACTTGAAAGGTCAACCCTTAACATTAGTTGACATTGCTCAATGGGCAGATTCATCGGTAGAAGAAGCACAGGAAGCGATCATGGAATTGATTTCTGATTATGCCTACCGAGACAGTGCCTTAGAAGTCGTAGAGACAGAAACTGGATACAGCCTACAGTTGCGCTCTGTTTATGACGCTCTGATGGACGATCTAGTTCCCGCTGAGTTAGGAAAAGGAACCTTAAGAACTTTAGCGGCCATTGCTCTTAAAAACCCCATTGTGCAGACTGATTTAATTGAGTTGCGGGGAAGTACAGCCTATCAACAAGTGCAGGAATTAGTTGAATTAGGATTTGTCCGTAAACGTCGTCAAGAAAATGGTCGTTCCTACTTATTGGAAGTTACTAGCAAATTCCATCAGTATTTCGAGATTGAGCAACTTTCTGAATCTAGCGAGTAATTTTTAGCGATTTCTCCCAGTAGCGTTTATAGTGGGTAGTATGTAACAGTGGAAAGTAAGTAAACCCCAATTTTGGAGTTCTAATGGTATTAAATTTTGACTTTTTCGCTTCTGAACCAGAAGAACAAAACGCAAACGCCCTAATTCAATACTTACAACAACAACACCCTGAAACCCTAACCCGCATTGCTCAATCTGCCAGTCCAGAAATTCAGCAAATCATCACCCAGAACGTCCAGGGATTGGTGGGAATGCTACCCTCTGAAGATTTTAACATGGCCATTACCACTGATCGAGAAAATTTAGCCAATCTTTTGGCCTCCGCCATGATGACGGGATATTTCCTAGGTCAAATGGAACAGCGAAAAAATCTAGAGGCAACACTCTCTAATACAGAGTCATTACATCCTAATCCTTCCCCTAATCGTCAAGCCAAGGATTAAAACAGTGGGATGCTATAGTTGGGACAAGGAACCCTTATCATCTAGTTTAGGCGCGATAGTTGATGTTTGTCTTCCTTGTCCCCTGATTGTCCCCCTAAAGAGGATTTAACCCCCTTTAGCAAAGCTTCCCATCACTAAAGCAGACAGTAAAATTCCTGGAGTCAACAAAGCAATCAGGAGTAATAGTTGATCGACTGTCATCGTCTTTATTCCAAATTCTAATACATTCCTCTGTTAAGGTAACGTATTTTTGGGAGAATTTTCCTAATTTAATTAACTTTTAACAACTAACTAATTGGTCATTCTCAAATCACTCATTCATATTCTTATAAGTGGCCACAGCAGAGGGAGAAATGCGGTTGAGATACCGGAAAATCCAATATTTCAAAACCGTATCTAGAATAACCGGAAACGTCGCAATAAACAAGAAATTAAACTCTTTATTTTCTGGTAAACCAAAATGACGAGATACCCCTTCCAGGATAACTTCCCAGCCATGAGGAGAGTGGAAACCGACGAACATATCCGTAAACAAAATAATCAGAAAAGCTTTAGCAGGATCACTCAAACCGTATAAAATTTCATCGAGGAATGATTTCAAAACCTCAATTTCTTTTTTACTAATGCTAATCACAACTGCAAAAGCAGCAACAGAAAACAAATCGGCAAAAATATTAGCAATAGAATCAACTCCTTGCTCACGATAGTGTTCAGTAATTTCCCCCGCCATTACTTTGACTTTTTCTTCTATTTCTTCATGATTCAAGGGTTCTTTTAAACCAATTAAGTTCTGAAAACGAAGAATTTCTTCATAATGACTTAATTCTTGAAACGCTTCTTCTTCTAAGTCCCGATTAATAAAAATAATCTGTTCATGTTGTTGGAAATAATGATTAATAACCGGAGTTAAGATAAAGGTTTTCGTGAGTTGATGGGTCAATAAAGGCACAATAATGAGTAATAGGATAAACTTGATAGATAGGGCGGTTTTGTAGCGAGATTTACGATACTTGTTGATGACTTGTTCTTCAGTTTCCCCTGATTTTGGATCAATTTCCTGCTTAATTCTATTGAGTGTATTAATAAAAGATCTGGGAAGTACACCTGTTTTTTGTGAAGCAGATTCTAAACGGAGATCCATCTCTTTATTAGTACCATTTTGGTTAAGATTCAGGTTAGATTTTGCGGAAACAATTTGAGAATCATTTTGACTAGCTAAAGAGGCTTTATTTAAAACCAGAGAACTAGATGAAAGCTCATCAACATCAGGAGAATGATATTTAGATGTTATCTCATCAATCACCTTTAACTTCTCTAGAATAATCGCCGCTTTGGTAGTTTTTTCCTGTAACTCTCGTTGGGTTTCTGGGGTTTCCGATGATTCCTGAAGATTAGATATATTGAGAAATAAGCGACTAGCCTTAAACACGCCTAAGCCCATATTAATCTTTTGTATGTTACCATTTACTTCTGTTTTAAAATAAGCAATAACACTCTCACCATAGTCAGCATTTTCAGCAGAGACTTTTTGCCCTCGAAAATGTTTATCTTCAATATCTTTGATTTTTAACGCTGCCTTATAAGCTCGATCTAAGGATCTTTCAGGAGTAGCAGTTAACCAGTCAGAAGTATTTCTAATTAGGGAACTCAGTTTCATATTAGTAGCAAATAGGGAAGAAAATAGGTGAACAGGAACAACAAACCAACCAACTGAAAGTGATTGTATACTAACAAATTAAATCAAGGAATCTCCATGAAATTAAACTCTCTTTGGATCGAAGGAACTACCCGCAGTGGAAAAACAACCCGTTTAATGGAAGAATTTGGCCATTGGGTGGAAAATAAACCATATCAACCCCAAAATACCTCTCCCATTCCCTCCGTTACCCAAAATCTCGCCTCATCTGTGTTAGTCTTATCAGCAAACGATGAAAATCGTCGTCAATTGGGGGACAAACTCTCCTTATCTGTCCGAGGAAGCTATCCCATTTTATGTAAAACCCTCTTAGGATTGATGAGAGATGAGGTTAACCTGTTTTGGCCCCTACTGTTTGAAGAACTCAACTTAAAGGCCCAATTTCCCCTATTGTTGCGTCCCGAAACAGAACAAACCTTGGCTACCCAATTATGGCGATCGCAGTTAGACAAGTATCAGGAATCAGTGAGTGGCAGCAGCGAGTCCCGTTTTGTTCGCCAGACCTTGGATTTATTACAGTTGGCCGGTGCAAGTGGCATCAGGGTCGAGGATATCCCTTATATTCTAGAACATGGTTTAGGGGAGGGGGATGGCTTTTTAGGACAGCTAAATAATTCTGAGGGTTCCCTCGGTAATTTAGGGCAATTACGGGGAGATTTAATCTTACAATGGCAGCAATGGTGTTTACAGCGTGGTTTATTGACTTATGGACTGATTTATACTCTTTATTGGCGATATCTTTTACCTCATCCTCAATATAAACAACATTTAATTAATCGTTATCAGGCTATTTTTGCCGATGATGTGGATGATTATCCGGCGATCGCTAAAGATTTATTTAAGTTTCTTTTAGATCAAGGGGCCTTTGGGTTATTTACTTACAACCCAGAGGGACAAATTCGGTTAGGATTGAATGCTGATCCTCAATATTTATCTCAATTAGCATCTGATTGCCAGGTAAAAATATTACCAAATTCTTCAGGAATTGCCCAGGAATATGGGGAATTAATTGTAAACTTAGCTACCGATCCCCTTTATATTACCAATCTTCCCGATAGTTTTACATCTATTCAAACTATTGCCCGTGCTGAATTACTCCGCAAAACTGCAAACTTGATCATTAAAACCATTAAAACAAGTCAAGTTAATCCTGAAGATATTGCTATTATTGCCCCAGGATTAGACGAAATTGCTCGCTATACTTTAATAGAAATTATTTCCTCGGCGGGTATTCCTATTAAACCCTTAAATGAACAACGCCCCTTAATTAGTTTTCCCATTGTTCAAGCTTTATTGTCATTATTGGGGCTAGTTTATCCAGGATTAGGGCAACTGGTAAGAGCAGACGATGTGGCTCAAATGTTAACAGTTTTAAGTCAAGATTCTGACCAGAAAACTCCTGCAATTGATCCCGTAAGATCTGGCTTAATTGCTGATGCTTGTTATCAAATTAATAGTGAACATCCTCAATTATTGCCTGTTGAAAAATATAGCCGTTGGGATAGAATTGGTAATCGAGCAACGGAAGCTTACAAAAGGATTTGTCAATGGATTGAATCTACTAAAAATCTCGTTAAGCAAGAACAGTTAAACAGTCCCATGATGGTGTTAGATAAAGCAATTAAGGAGTTAATTGAAGTCAAAATAAAGTTATCTTATGGACAATTATCAGCCCTACGAGAATTAACAGAAACCACTCAACATTTTTGGGAAATTGATCGCCGTTTACGACAACATGATCCTAACCCAAAACCTCAAGGAGAAACCTTGATGGAGTTTATTCAATTATTACGAAAAGGAACAATTACAGCTAATCCTCGACCAATTCGTTATTTAGGAAAACAACCTGGTTATGTTACCTTAGCAACCATTTTCCAATATCGTTCTTTAAGGAGTTCTCATCCTTGGCAATTTTGGTTAGATGCCTCATCAAATTTGTGGGAAAAAGGCGGGGCATCAGTGCTATTTTGCGCCCCTTTATTCTTACAAGAATGGTCAGGACGTACCCTAACCCCTGAAGATGAATTTGAGGAAGATCAAGCCCGTTTAAAGCGTATTCTGAGGGATTTGTTAGGTAGAGCAGAAGAAAAAGTTATTCTCTGTCACAGCGATTTAAGTGTTAAGGGAACCGAACAAACTGGCCCGTTATTAACCTTAGTTAATGGTTGTCAAGAAGTAGTAGAGGAACAAGAATTAATTAAATAGGAAAGGGAACAGGCAATCATAAAATTTATGTTATATGATTGCTTACAGTGTTATGTATTAATATTGATACTTGACTCAAAATCCTTTGCCATTCCAATTCATTAAAATCCAATTATTATTTTCAAACTTAAACCAAGCTTCAACAGAACGATTTAATTCTTCCCATTTAATCTTTTGCATTACTGTTCCTTTTCTTTGGATAACTTTGCCAGAACCAAAAAGAGATTGAGCCTCATTTAAAGTTGCTGAAGAATTATGACTGATAGGATCAAAATTCTTAGCTAAAGCTTGCCATTCAGAGTAATTTTCTTTGGTAAGATATTGATAAGAAACAGGGACATTAGACGATTCATCCGAGGATTGAGTAAGTTCATAATATTCAGACGATGGAGCAGGTTTATAAGACGGTTGAGATGGTGCAGAATTTGGTTTTGGTGTATTTCCACAAAATTCAAAAGTCTGGATACTGCCATTAGGAAGTGTTAAAGAACATTGAGCAATCAAAAAGATTTCTAGCATGATTACCTATGATTGTTATTGGTGTTTGAGACAATTTAGTCTTATTATAAAAATACCCATAAAGCTTCTTAAAATTAACACCCTACTATAAAAATTTTCTAAACTATATAATGTATAAAAAGCATTGGGAGAACGATTTAATGTATCCCCGGCACTTTTTATCTAAATGTCAAAACTAATTTGTCTCTATTTCATATCCCAGAAACAAAAGTTTACATTCATTAGTCGCCAAACCTATGTAGATATTAACCCTTTATTCCTTGATCTTCTGATTTTTTCTTAAACAGTATCTTTGATTACACTTAAAAATAATTACTGTGCAATAGTAGTTACAAATCTGGTTTTTTCCCTCAACCAATTTTCTGGGAAAAAATAACGACTAAGACGGCTAAAAAGTCGTAAAGAATCCGATCATATAGCTAAAAAATAGCATTTTTGCCTACGCGAGTCATCAAATAATCAAGCGACATCTCACCACAAAACTACCCTTAAATAGCGAGAATTTTCGACCTATGACAATTCAAAAATTCGGATATTTAATTGAAGAGTACACAAAGTGGAAATTCCATGAAAACGAAGTCCAGCACTGCACTGGATTTAAAACTAAATCTGATGCTCAAGAAGCTCTAGAAAAGCGAATAAAATTTATTATTGATAGTGATAACCTATCCTATCGTGATAGTAAAATATTCTCCTATGAAGACTTTGATTGTAATTAGTTAAGTTTCTTCTATTCAAAGAAATTTGTCGTTAAATAACTAAGAATTCCTCAATAACTGCTTAACTGTGCCTAATAACTCCTCATGGGGAAAAGGTTTAACAATATAAGCATCGGCCCCTTGTTTTAACCCCCAATAATGATCAACTTCTGTACTTTTTGTTGAACAAAGAATCACAGGAATATGCCCTGTTTTTGGATCATTTTTAATGCTGCGACAAGTTTGATAGCCATTGAGTTTCGGCATCACAACATCTAAAATAATTAAATCAGGAGACAGAGATTCTAACTTTTCTAACGCTTCAGCCCCATTAATTGCTGTTGTCACAGAAAAGCCATTTTCTATTAATAAACCAGCGATTAATTCTCGCTGGGCGGTGCTATCATCGGCCACTAAAATGGTTCGCATGAGAAATCACTAGGAATAAATTTAGTAAATTTGTATCTTTTATTGTATACTCAAATGACAAGAGAAAGTATTAAGTATCATTTCCCATTATCTGACAGTTAAGGAATAGATACTGGCAAAAAATTCCAGGAATTTGTGCCAAGACCTTTGAGTCTGTCTCAATAATAGAATACCCACATAACTTATGGAACTATCATCTTGTCGAAAAATTGGCCGAAAATTGGGGAAATATACAAAAACCCCAACTAGATGACGATGACTTCGTTGGGGCTTTTTATTCCTCCCCAAAGCAACAGAGAAGGGCTACAATATGACTTAACATCTGGTTGTCATATATATTCCTGGCATTTAACTTCGGCGCGATCGCTGTCTCCGCCGAGTTGCCTCTTTACGCTTTCGTTTTTCTTGTGGCGTTTCAAAAAATTGGTGCTTTTTCTGGTCTGTGTAGATTCCCGCTTTAGCAACCTGCCGTTTAAACCGACGTAACGCAGATTCGATGGGTTCATTTTGACCAACGACTACTTGGGTCATTATTTAACTTTACACCTCCTGTTTGTTTCGATAAGTTGGACAGTTATCAGCCCGAAGACTGAGGGACTTTATTCTGATTAAAGTCAGTTGAGCTACAATTTCTCAACCCGTCAAGTATATCCTATTTACAGGGGATAAGATTAATATAACAATTTATAAAGCTGACACCTTTTTTGTTCTGTTCACTAATCGAGGTAGTAGGGAAAAACAGCCCTTCGCCCTACTTTAATTGTGTCTGACTACTTAGCTTTATCAAAATAATACATAACTCTTGGGTAATCTTTAGGATCACTTCATAATGTGATCACAATCACAACCCCAGGAATGTCTCAGTCACTGTCCGTATTCCCTCTTAGATATTACAATGGATCAACAGAAGTGAACTGTGACGGTATTATGGCTAAAACATCTGAACAACCACTGCAACCGAATCCTTTTTGTACCTACCGAGATCCCCAAACAGGGTTATGGGTAGTGATTAAATCAACCCCTGTTATGGCGGGGGGTTTATCTTCTGAGAGACAACCCCATTTATTAGACTCCGAGAATACCGCCTCCGTACAATCTTTCTGGACTTAATTATTTGTCAAGAATTGATGAAGTTGCTTGTTGTTTAAACCATTCTGTAATCCCGTCGGCTAAGGTTTGAGCAAGAATTGTTTGCTGCTGAGAATTTGTTATCCATTCAAATTCCGTCGGATTGATCATAAAACCCAATTCTAATAAAACGGCCGGGGTGGTATGGGGACGGGTTAAAGCCAGGTTATTCCAAAATACCCCATAGTTCGGGCGATTGGCATTTTTGACTAAGTAATCATGAAGAAATTTTGATAAGTTTTCAGCTTGGGGATGATACCAAAAGGTACTAATTCCCGACGTATTCATGGCATCCCCTCCATCGGGTAAAGCATTATAATGAATAGAAAGGGCGATCGCAGGTTTAAGGCGATCAATCATTGCCACCCGTTGTTCTAAAGACACCGCTTGATCTGTTTCTCTGGTGAGATAAACTGTAGCCCCTCGTTTAATCAATTCCTGTTTTAACAGTTGAGAAACGGTTAAATTAACAGACTTTTCTGGATAACCATTGGGGCCGACTGAACCTAATTCGTCACCTCCATGACCAGGATCAAGTAAGATTTTAATATTGTTTAAGGGCTGATCACCATTGGGTTTAATTTGGGGGGGATGACGTAAGGTAAAAATTAAGTTAGTACCTTCATATTTTAAATCATATCCCCACTGTTGAGTTGAGGTTAAATCAAAGCGATATTCGATTTTATCGGGACTTACTTGTTCCCAAGAAAAACTTTTAATCATCGGTTCATATTCAAGGCGAATGGTGTCAGTTTGGGCTGTAGTATTATATAAGGTAAGGATCAGTTTATTATTTTCTTGAGTCACTGTTACAGGAACGGGAAGGGTTAAGGGAAAAATAACCTGAGTTTCTTCATCATTTTTTTTGAATTTAACACTCCTAATTAACCCATTCGGCGACGTTAAATTTGGTAAAACTTTAGTTTCTTTTTGTTTTATCCACCCCCCATAATCAAGCTGTAACCATTCTCCCGTTTGACCAATCACTGAAGCAATTGTCCCCTTTGGTAAGGGCGTAAGGCGTGAATAATCAGTGCTAGGGCCAGTCCTGGCGACCCCTTCATCTGCTATTACTTCAATAATTGTTAATTGATTGGGATTCAAAATTTCGACTGTTCCCATCCCTTTTTGATTGGCGGTTTTCTGATTAAGATTAAGTTGAAAAATCGGCGTTCCTAAATTGCCCACTGTTGTAAATGTTGTGCAGCCTTGATACTGAGTGATTGGAGAGGAAATAGGGTTATTAGAATCAGTCAGAATAGCAGAATTAGGGGGAAGTTCAACCGAGTTGTTTTGAGGTAATAAGGGAATCGTTTGATTAGCGAGACTAACAGAAACTTGAGCATTAGGAGCAGCGATCGCCCCAAAACAAACCAGTTTATTTGGTAGTATTGCTATTGCTTGATTTGGGGTTAAGGAATTGTTAGCCAAGGCCGCCCCTTGAGGAATAACAGGAGTTGAACTTAAACGGGTTACAGTGAGATTAATCGTCTTATTATTGTGGCGTAATGTAAACTTATTGGCTCCCATTGTCAAGGGAAAAGTTGGGGCAAAATGTCCTTGGGTACTCTGCTGAATTCTTTGACCATTAATGGTAACATCCCCGGCTGGAGAAGCCGTGCCAATCAAGAAAATTTTGTCGGAAGTTGTTTGATGATTATTAGGGGGATAAACTAAAAAGAAAGAAGGTTTGTTATTCGCCATTGAACTGCCAATAAGGCTACAATCTAGAAGGATTAAGGTTGAGATGGTAAATCCCAATAAGCTTTTGGTCATGGCTTGCTCTTTCAGCATCATGGGGAAAAATAGAGATTAGTTAGAACAAAGAAATTTAGTTATTGTTCATGATAGCAATAATTGGCCATTTTAAATTGTTTCTAAGGGGTTAACATAAGACTTACGGCAGAGATTTTCGGATAAGATTAGCAAACTGTGCTAGGATAAGCTCATAAGAATTATTTTCCTTCGCTGTTTTGTCAAACTCTTTTGGCAAGCATCCGAGTGAATGTAAATCTCCACAATATCCAATATAGATTCTCATTTTATGTCAATTTACGTCGGTAACTTATCCTACGAGGTAACACAAGATGACCTCGAAGACGCTTTTAAAGAATACGGCACAGTGAATCGTGTTCAACTTCCTTTAGATCGAGAAACAGGCAAAATGAGAGGTTTTGCTTTTGTCGAAATGAAAACAGAAGAAGAGGAAGATGCAGCCATTGAAGCCCTAGATGGTGCTGAATGGATGGGACGCGCTCTGAAGGTTAATAAGGCGAAACCGAGGGAAGACAGAAAATCCCCTGGTCGGGGAGGTTCTACCCGTCGTTATTAAAGCTCTACCTACTGTCTGGTGTAGCTTGCCAAGAGATCCAGTCCAATTCAACCCAATTTATGAGGGCCTCATGATGAATATTAAAGAACTTTTAAGTCGATATGGTGCTGGACAGAGGGATTTTAGAAATATTAACCTCATTGCCGCCAACCTGAGAAGTGTCAATCTGAGTGGCATTAATTTAACTGGTGCTGATCTCAGAGGAGCGAATCTGAGTAAAGCAAATCTTAGTCATGCTAACTTAACGGATGTCAGTTTGAAAGGAGCCAATTTGACTGAAACGAATTTAATTTCAGCCGATCTCAGTGGGGTTGATTTAAGTGATTTAGATTTAAGTCAAACTCACCTTTCAAGAGCTATGATGAACGCCCAAATAGAAGCTGCCTTAATGTTGAAATAGGAGTTAAATCCGTAGCTATTTTGGTCATTGTTCATGGGCAATAGTAATATTTTGCTTCAACTGACCATCAAGGATCAACTATCAAAAAATAACCATGAACAATTAACTATTAACTATTAAACATCAAGCCAAAGTTTATTGTTGTCCAGGTATTTTAGGCGGTAGACTGAAACCTAAAGATACGAGATTTTCTCTCTATTGGTGAGTATTCACTGTTAATTTTATTGAGGCCAATTGTTTTGATCAATCTAGGAGTAAAAAATTAATGACCCAAATCATCCGTGGCGAAAATGAGGGCATTGAATCAGCCCTACGTCGTTTTAAAAGACAAGTGAGTAAAGCGGGAATTTTCCCCGATATGAAGAAACATCGTCATTTTGAAACCCCTATAGAAAAGCGTAAACGAAAAGCTCTCGCTAAACAGCGACAACGGAAAAGAAATTATCGCTAAAAATTAACCAATTCTTGGCGAGAAATCCCCGATTGAGGAACGAAAATCGAGGGATGATAGCCAAGGCAGCACTTTTGTGATATACTGTCTTCTGGTTGCGACCCACCCGAACTTTGGATTGACAGACAGCCTAACATCAAAGCAAAGTAGCAATACTTTCGGCGCAGGAACATTGTCAGATCGGGAAAAGAAATCGCGCTCAGAATCAAAAAGTCGGCAGCAATAGCGTAAGTCCAAACAGTGATTTGTCGAAGAACAATTTATACTCCTTGGGACACAGGGAGTCTGCCTCGGTGCAGTGAAAACTGTACGCCAGGAGCGTACCACTTTTGTGAGTAAGACCTGCGGAGGGAACGTAAGACCAAAACAAAACTTGTTTTGTGGAGGCTGATCCCGTTGAAAGAGGAAGCCCCGTAGGTCGCTACGCGGAATGCGTGGGTATGTCACCACAAGAATTGAGGAAGCAGGATAAGCAACATCGAGGTTATTCTGCTTTTTTATTTGTAACATTAATTTACATTTATTTTTATTTCTTAACTAAATTTTGACCTTAGTTTAAAAGACATTGCAAGATGTGTTTTCCCCTACCCAAAATGCGTTAAACTCACTACATTAAAAGATAGAAACCCATATAGTGCGAGCTTGATTTTCCTTGTGCTTAGCACGCCATGTTAGGGAAACCTCCCCAACCTCTCTGTGTTGAGCGTCCCTTGAAAATTGGCTCAAAGGAGGTATTTTATGACCCACAAAGTTTTGGAAAATGTTAGGAATGTGGCCATCGTGGGCCCTTATTCAAGCGGCAAAACCACCCTACTCGAAAGCTTACTCTCGGTTAGTGGTGCCATTACCCGCAAAGGAAGTATTAAAGATGGTAACACCGTCAGCGATAGTTCCCCAGAAGCTAGAGAACGGCAAATGAGTGTGGAAGTTTCTGCCGCGAGTACCACCCACGAAACCATTGAATTTACCTTTCTTGACTGTCCCGGTTCCATCGAATTTGCCCAAGAAACCTATAATGCTCTAGTAGGTGCAGGGGCGGCCATTGTAGTTTGTGAACCCGTGATCGATCGCCTGTTAACCCTGGCCCCCTTATTAAAATTTTTGGATGACTGGGAAATTCCCCATCTAATTTTTATCAACAAAATGGATCGGTTTAAAGACAGTTTTATGGAGGTTCTTCACGCCCTCAAAGATGTCTCAACCCGTCCCGTTTTACCCCAACAATATCCCATTCGTCAAGATCGAGAATTAGTGGGATATATTGATCTAATCACCGAACAAGCCTATCATTATCATGCAGGTAGTCCCGCCGACCCCGTTCCTCTCCCTGAACGCCTCAAAGCAGAAGAACAAGCGGCCCGCCATGAAATGTTAGAAGTCTTAGCGGACTTTGATGATCATCTTTTAGAAGAATTAATTGAAGATATTGAACCGCCTCAAGCAGAAATTCTCAAAGATTTAAAACAGGATCTAGGTGCTGATTTAATTGTTCCCGTCTTCTTTGGCATTGCCGAACAAGACTATGGGGTGAGGCCCTTACTCAATGCCTTATGTAAAGAAGCCCCGGCCCCTACTATTACGGCCGAACGTCGCGGCTTAAAATCCACTACTGAAGCGGAAACCTTAGTACAGGTTCTCAAAACTTATTTTACTCCCCAAGGAGGCCAACTTTCCTTAGTCAGAGTATGGCAAGGAGAACTAAACGATGGGATGTCCCTAAATGGCGTTCGGGCCAGTGGTATTTATCGGTTGATGGGACAACAACAAAAGTCAGTGCAACGGGCTTCTGTGGGGGATATTGTAGCCATTGGACGCTTAGAAAGTATTAAAACAGGAGACACCCTATCCAGTCAAGCCCAACCCAGTGAAGTGTTACCCAAAGCGGATACTTTAGAACCTGTGTATGCGTTAGCCGTGACTCCAGAACATCGCAAAGATGAGGTGAAACTGAGTGGGGCTTTAGGTAAACTGATGGAAGAAGATCCCTCATTGTATTGGGAGCATCATGGAGACACCAAGGAAGTGATTCTGTGGGGACAGGGAGAGATTCATTTACGGGTAGCGTTAGATCGGTTGTCTCGTAAATATAACCTGCCTATGTCCACTCATTTACCCCAAACTCCCTACAAAGAAACTATCCGTCAGGGTCATAAAGTCCATGGCCGCTATAAACATCAAACGGGAGGTCATGGGGCGTTTGGAGATGTTCATTTAGAGATTAAACCTTTGGCCAGGGGTGAGGGTTTCCACTTCCATCAAACTATTGTGGGGGGTGTGGTGCCAAAACAATACATTCCTGGGGTAGAAATGGGGGTTAAAGAGTATTTAGACCATGGCCCCTTGGGTTTCCCTGTGGTGGATGTAGATGTGACTTTAACGGACGGTTCCTACCATGCGGTGGATAGTTCGGAACAGGCGTTTAAACAGGCGGCCCGCATTGCTATGACGGAGGGAATGCCTTTATGTCATCCGATCTTATTAGAACCCATTTTATCGGTGGTGGTGTCTGCTCCTGCGGAATGTACTTCAAAAGTGTTGCAGTTGGTGAGTGGACGACGGGGCCAAATTCTCGGTTATGAGAGTTTAGCCCAATGGAAAGGATGGGATCAGGTAAGTGCTTATTTACCTCAAGCAGAGATGCACAATTTTATTGTTGAACTGCGATCGCTGACTATGGGTGTGGGTACGTTTACCTGGAATTATGATCATTTACAAGAGGTTCCTGATAAGGTGACTAATAATGTTTTAGCTGCTAATGGTAACGGGAAAAATTAACGCTTTTTTCTGATTGATTTAGGTGGTTTTTAATTATAATTAGGGTAGATTGATATCTGCCCTTTTTGTGTATTATTATTAATAGTCAGTGTAATTTAAACAATATAAGTAACTAACCGAAATGAAAGACGAATAGAACAATTAATTGGTTATAGTATTACCAATTAATCAGAACATCTTGACATAGAGCAAAGATTTAGAAACCTTGAAGCTCGAATGAATGAACTAGAAAATAAAAATTAATGCTTTTTCTCCAAAAAATTATAGGAACTTACGCAATGCAAAAGCCTTATATTAAGTTGATACAAGCAAATAAAGGCAGAAATGAAGCCTTAATTTTTGTTAATGGATATCAGATGAAAGACAACGAAAATTCTAAGCTTTGGTCTTCCTATCTACGTCGAGCAAATTGGAAGGGTTCAATTTATCAGTTATGGTGGGATTCAGGTAGTGAATATGGGAGAAAATACTCCATGTCACCTTTAGGCAAGATTCCTATACTTAATGAACTGGTTCATTCTTATCCTCATTGGCGCATGGTTTTAAAAAGAGCAAAAATAAGTGGCTCAAAATATTTACCTTCACTGCTCTTATCTATCCCAGAAAATGAAGTTTCATTTATTGGATATTCTTTAGGCTGTCGTTTAATTCATTATGGATTACAAGAATTTGATAGTAGATTGAGTTTGACATCGCTCAAAAACATTATTTTATTAGCTGGAGCAATTCGCACAATAAGATGGGAAAAAATTGCCATAAATATAACCGGCAAAATTTACAATTTATACAACAGAGATGATGATGTTTTAAATTACTTATTTACTCATTTTGGGGCTTATCCCTATAAGCCTTGTGGAGTCAAAAAAATTAAGACACAATGTCAAAATATTGAAAATATTGATATTACTCAATTAATCAATACAAAATCCCATGATTTAGAACTTTATTTAAAGGTACTCACTAAATTCTTTTTTTAGTGCGTTCAGGTTCCCATTCCGATTTATTTGAATAAAATTTAGTGCGATCGCCGACAAGTGTAGGTTGGGTTGAGGGACGAAACCCAAGAATCATCAACTAGATTGGGAATGAGCGATCGCGCTATAATCAAAGTAACTCAATTAAAATAATTGTGATCTAAGTGATGACAGACTTATTAACAGAAGCATTTCAAAAAGCCCAAAACTTACCAGAAGATATACAAGATGAAATCGCTAAACATTTAATCGAAGATATTGAAAATGAATATCAATGGCAACAAACCCTAGAGCAACCCCAAAGTTCTTTTTTAGATGAATTAGCAAGGAAAGCCTTAAATGAATCATCACAAGGAAAAACAAAGAAAATAGGGTTTGATGAAATATGAAGTCAGAATTAACAGATGACTTCTTAAAATGTTTTGCTAAACTACCCGAAACAGTTAAACAAACAGCACGAAAAAACTATAAACTATGGAAAGAAAACCCAACACATCCCAGTTTAGAGTTTAAGAGACTTAACACCAAAGAAATTGTATATTCTGTAAGAGTAGGAATCGGTTGGCGTGCTGTAGGAGTCATGAAAACATCGGATACAATTGTTTGGTTTTGGATAGGAAAGCATAGCGAATATGATAAATTACTGAAAAAATTATAGAGTGTGATCTCTTCGAGATCCGCTTCACGGTGCGCCGCTCTTGTAGGGTGCGTTAATGAAATGTAACGCACCTTTTAACCCCTAAACAATAAGACTGTTTTATTTCTTAAAATGTATTATATTTGTATTTTTTAAGTTAAAAATTCGACCAAAAAGAGTAACCATTTATACTAAACAGCCCTAAAACTGTTCAATATGATCAAAAAAATGTGAAAAAGATTATCAATAATTAACGACAGAATAAGCTTGACAAAGTATACTACTTTTTTGTATGCTAATGAACGATAGTAGATGTATGTTGGGTTATCTATATCTGCCTATAGACCCTGAGATATTATTGCAGTTAAATTAAAACTCTATTGAAAATATCCAAATAATCATGACTAAATTAATCCAAGAAACCTTTGAGCAAATTTTACAGCTTCCTGAAGAGCAGCAAAATACCCTTGCCATTTATCTACGGAAACATTTAGATGAATTTTTAGAACAAGCCGAAAAAGAAAAACGAATTGCAGAAGGAAATTATACTACTGACGACTTTAATGAAGAAACTCAACAAGCAATCAAGAATATAGAAGAACAAAAGAACTTAACCTATTGCAGCAACAAAAATGAGCTTTATCATGAATTAGGAATTTAATGTTATCTCCTATTTTTGAAAATTCTTTTAAGAAAGACATCAAATATCTGTGGAGGTGGTAACTATGACCCAAACCCGATCCAAGTTAGTAACCTTTGAACAATTTATCGAATGGTACCCCTCAAACGGGGTAAGATACGAACTACATAAAGGAGTCATCATAGAAATGCCACCCCCAACTGGCGAACACGAAAATGTTGTTGGATTTTTGGCGGCACAGATAACCTTCCAGTTCTTGCAAATGGGACTTCCGTTTCGTATCCCCAAAACTGCCTTTGTCAAAATTCAGAGCAATAACTCAACCTATTCTCCCGACATTTTGCTATTAAATCATGACAATCTCGTTAATGAACCTCTGTGGAGCAAGCAATCGACTGTTGTTCAAGCTGCATCTATCCCAATAGCCGTTGAAGTTGTTAGCACTAACTGGCGAGACGATTACTACGACAAGTTAAGGGACTACGAAGACATAGGGATTCCTGAGTATTGGATTGTGGACTATGCCGCGCTCGGTGGCAAAAGATTTACTGGTAATCCTAAACAACCAACTATTACAATTTGCGAATTAGTTGAGGGAGATTATCAAATGACTGTATTTAGGGGAAATAATTTTATTGCATCGCCTTTATTTCCCCAACTCAACCTGACAGCACAACAAATTTTTAATTCTGCTTTGTAGTGATATTTATTGATAACTCATCCAAGCCTTAATAAAGATATAAACTGCTAAAATTCCTAACATTCCATAAAAACAAAAGCTTACAACTTTATCAGGTAATCTGGGTAAAAAACGGGTGCTAATTTGCGCCCCGACTAATCCCCCTAATCCTAAAATAATGCCAACCGTAAATAAAACATTACCACTAAAAGCATGACCAATAGTAGAAGAAATTGAAGTAATCACAATCACGCCTAAACTGGTTTGAATAGCAACTTTAATCGTTGTTTTTAATAATAACATTTGCAGAGGAACCATAATAACTCCGCCACCAATACCAAATAAACCAGCTAAAAATCCTCCCATCGCACCTGTTAACAATCCTGCCATTTTTACTGAAAAGTTAGACAAAGATAAATCTGAATTTTTAGCGATTAATTGACGGCGCAAATTCCCTAAAAATATATTAAAAATCAAGAACGTACCAAAGGCAGTTAATAAAATATAATCGGGTAAATAATTGGCAACTTTTACCCCTAATTGAGCCGTAATAATAGCAGGAATTCCTAATAAAAGAACTTGCCGCCAATTTAAGTATCCCATGCGCCAATTTTGGATACTTCCCGATAAAGATGTAATGACAATTGCTAAACTACTGGTAGCAACTGCTTGTAAAGGGGTATAGTTTAATGAGACTAAAAGAGGAACTAAAACCGTTCCTCCGCCAATGCCTAAAATTCCTGCTAGTAGTCCTGAAAATAAACCACTAACTATCAAAATCAAAATGTTATCTAGCATTTTTATTCATACTAATTCTCCTGAAATTAGTCAAATTACTTAATATTTTAATCTCCTTCTTTTTAGTTTTGAGGTTGAGAATTTGAAGGTTCTTGATAAGGTTGAACTTCAATGGGAATGGCGACAGTTTCTTCTGGAGATACAGAGGAAAAATTATCAGAATTAGCTGGCGGTTGACTCTCTTTGATGGCAGAAAGTTCCTCAACTGGAATAAATTTACTTTCCGATTTTTTCTCCTCTGATGAGGCAGTATTCATGTCTTGAGTCGTCGTTAGATCTTGCTTTTCTGACTCAGACGAGTTAACCTCTGATGAGTTTTGAGTTTCAGAAGTTTCAGGACTTACTTGACTCTCTTGATGGTTGTTTGGGGCAATAGTTTCCTGAATCGGTTTATGATTAAAAAGCGGTTTCAATGGGGAAGGAGAGACTGATTTGACTTCTGAAGTATGACAAGCTGCCGAAGATAACCCCAGATAGCATCTGACTTCTTCTCGCGCTAAGGAAACCCCAACCCCTGTCACGGATATAACTAAGGCTGTCATGGGTAAAAAGTATTTGAACATAGTATCACTCCTCATCCTCTAAACTGGCATTTTTCCATTTTATCGAAAAAATGGGCGAGGAGAGAATGTCAACCATCAGGGAGATAAACTCGCTAAAATCAAAAGAAACACGACAAAAAATAAAGACTCCATGATTCCTACAGTTATCGAAACCTCTGGCCGTGGTGAACGCGCTTTTGATATTTACTCCCGTCTCTTGCGAGAACGTATTGTCTTTCTGGGACAAGAAGTCAGAGACGAGAATGCTAACCTCATTGTGGCCCAGTTGTTATTCCTCGAAGCAGAAGACCCCGATAAAGACATTTACCTCTATATCAATTCTCCTGGGGGTTCTGTTTCTGCGGGACTGGGAATCTTTGATACCATGAATCAAATTCGTCCTGATGTTTCTACGATATGTATTGGACTCGCGGCCAGTATGGGAGCATTTCTCCTCAGTGCAGGGACTAAGGGTAAGCGTATGAGTCTCCCCAACTCTCGCATTATGATTCACCAACCTCTCGGTGGGGCCCAAGGACAAGCGACGGATATTGAAATTCAGGCCAAAGAAATTCTTTATCTCAAAGGACTCTTGAATAGTCATTTAGCCAGTCATACTGGACAATCTTTAGATAAGATTGCTGAAGATACAGAACGGGATTTCTTTATGTCTGCTGAGGAAGCACAGGAATACGGGTTAATTGATCAAGTGATTAACCGTCGTCCTTCAGCAAGTAATCCTCCCGTTGCTGTGGCTTAATTGACACTCTCCCTACTTTCTAAGATGGAGTGGGGAGACTTTCTAAATAATGAAGAAATTCCAGTAATTCTTCATCCGACAGCACTTGACGCGATCGCTTCCCATAAGTTTTTAATAAATATTCTCGACCTTGATCTGTTGTCCATTTTAAACGCTTTAATTCTACATTAGAACGGGCAATAATATCAGAAAAATCTAGGGCTTCTTCTTCTATTTTTGATGCTTCAGATGTTTCTAAAATGGGGAGGGTTTTTGCTTCTATTTCAGGTTCCATGACAGTTTCCACAGGAGAAATAGATGTTTCTTCTACTTCAGGTTCCATGACAGTTTCTACAGGAGAAATAGATGTTTCTTCTACTTCAGGTTTAATAACAGTTTCTACAGGAGAAATAGATGTTTCTTCTACTTCAGGTTTAATAACAGTTTCCACAGGAGAAATAGATGTTTCTTCTATTTCAGGTTCCATGACAGTTTCCACAGTAGAAATAGGTTTTTCTTCTATTTCAGGTTCCATGACAGTTTCCACAGTAGAAATAGATTTTTCTTCTATTTCAGGTTCCATGACAGTTTCAACAGTAGAAATAGATTTTTCTTCAGGGGTTATCGGCTCAACTTTTTGAGAAGTCACAGCAGAATTTGAGGCTTTTTTTGTTGATTTAGAGGAATTTTTTTGAGAAGATAATGATGTTTTAACCTTAGTTGCAACTGATGGTTGCTGCTTTTTTTCTTCTTCTTCTCTGGGATAATTTTTGGGTACTGGTTCCAGTATTTTTTCCTCTGGTTCAACAGAATTTATTGTTTCTTTAAGAGGTGTTTGGGTGGGAGAAACAACAGTTTGAGACGGTTCAATCAACGGCTGATCAAGTTGGAGACTTTCTAAAGCTCGCTCTTTGGCACGTTCTTCTGCTGTTTCAATGGTATCATCTGCCGCTAATCCTGTCCCTAAGATCACACCATCGACTTGTACTAAGGCCCGCACAATATACTTACCATGATTAATGGTGATTAACTCACTAATTAGACTGCCTTGAGGGTATTTGATTCGGAATTGGGTTAGCATCATTGTTTAGTTGTCAGTCTCTACCTGGGGCTTTAAAGTTCTTATGTACTATGTTACAATAAATCCTGGGTAAATTTTAACTTAATTGCCCCGTTAGCTGAATCCACAGGATAAATATTCAGATTGTCCCTTCCCTTGGTAAAATGGGAGATTAGATGAGATTGTAGAGGGAAGCAACCCCAGATTAGTTGATTATCCTAATCTTAAGCAAGGTTAATCTCGAACGAGAGTCGTCCTTTTCAAAGATACAACTCTCACTTTGCTCTTAAGGGGTTACTTCTCATCAACAAAATCCCAGGTTCCGAGAGGCAACGTCATTCATGGTGATGGAATGCCAGCTTAACCCTTCTAGCGAGGTCAAAACTCGAAAGATTCACCCTTGCTAGTCCCATTCAAAAACAGGGTTTAGAGGTGGAAACATCAGGTTAACACTATCAGCAACCTAATGCCCTAATTACAGGGAAATCTTCAGCTTAGATAGGACACCTTCGTAACTTAGGTGTGAAGTTTAAACGAAAGAATTACTCATGATTGACAGAGTGCTGACCTTCCTATCTTCAGACAAACAATGCCAACTCACATTAGTAAGGACTGCTATAGATGGAATTTTCAATCGCTACACTATTGTCCCATTTTAGTGATAACAAATTAGTCGCGGCCAAACTGCTAGAAAAAAAATTAGGGTGTGAAGACAAAGAAAGCCTCGAAAAACTACAAATTATCCTAGAAGCTCTGGAAAATCTGGGAATGTTAGTCAAGGAGAGGGGAAAGTATCGACGAATTCCCGAAGAAAACGTGGTTGAAGCTAAATTGCGCTGTTCTAGTAAAGGGTTTTGTTTTGCCATTCAAGATGAAGAAGATGCGGAAGACATTTATGTCAGAGAAACCCATCTTAGTAATGCTTGGAATGGCGATCGCGTGTTAGTGAGAATCATTAAAGAAGGAACCCGTCGTCGTTCCCCAGAAGGAGAAGTGAGACTGATCCTCGAACGGGCCAACCCTTCCCTTTTAGCTCAGGTCAAAAAAGGAGAGGAAGACTATCGGGCCGTTCCCCTCGACGATCGCTTGTTATTTGAATTAATGCTCGAACAAAATGGGGAAGATTTAGAAAAAGCGGTGGATCATCTGGTTCATGTGTCTGTGGTACGTTATCCTATTGGTGAACATCCTTCTCTGGGACAAGTAACCCGTATTTTAGGCAGTGATGCAGAAGCCGCGGCTGATACGGACATTGTTTGTTGTAAACATGATTTAGTCCAAATCTTCTCAGAGGCGATCACGAAAGCAGCGGCGGCCTTACCCCCAACCTTTGAACCTGAAGAATTAGAAAATAGGGTAGATTGGCGAAAATGCCTAACTTTTACCTTTGTTGAAGATGTTAAAAGAGATTGTCTTCCCTTTGTAGAAACCGCTTTTACCCTAGAAAAAACCGAGGAGCAATATTGACAATTTGGGGTTCATATTGTGGATATAGCCCATTATATTCAACCTGATTCTATTTTAGATAAATCGGCCAAAAAACGCGGCAGCACTGTTTATTTAGGGGAAAAAGTGCTGCCCTTATTTCCAGAAATGGTGATTCAACATTATTCCCTCAAACCTCAACAAGACTGTTTAACTCTATCAGTGATCATGACCTTTGATAAGAATGGTCAATTGATGGAATTTAATCTACAACCCACCGTTATTAATGTTGATTATCAACTAACTTATCAACAAGCTCACACTATTTTATCAAATTTAGATCAGATACCTGAGCAAGAACAAGACTTAACCGAACGACTGAAGCAATTATTCTTTACCCTCAGTCCCCTGGTTAAAGCACAACGGTTACAACGGGGAGGGTTTGAAATCCAATTAGAACCGAGATCTCCCTATCAAGATGAAGCAAGAGTGGGAACAATTATTGCTTCTTCTACGGTTCCTATTCGTTCTTTATTGACCGAATTGATCATTGTTGCTGGAAAATTAGTGGCGGATCATTTATTAGCATTAGAACTTCCAGGGATTTATTGTACCCAATCAGAACCTGATTGGGAAGAATTAGAAGACTTAATCAAATTAGCTCAGAATTTAGGCTTAGATGTGAAGTTAGGCCCGGAAGAACCTATTACCCCTCCAGATTACTACAATTTAACTCAAGCTTTCAGTCAATCTTCTAAGGTGCGGGTATTGAATTATTTGCTCCATGACACCTTAAAATCTTCTAAATATAGTAGTCATCCGGGGCCTCATTTTGGCTTAGCTTATTCTGATTGTTACACTCATTGTGTTTCCCCTGGACAACGTTATACTGACTTATTAATTCAACGGGTCTTAAAATTACTGTTCAGTGAAGGACGCGATCGCCGCACAAAACAATCTAAAACTGGTGTAGATCTTCGCAGTAGTAGTAGTCATGGTAATATTAACTGGAATGTGTTACCTCCTACTATCCAAGAAGAATTAGAAGAAACCTTTCATTTTTTAGTCACCCATCTCAATGATCGAGAAAAGTTAGCAGAAGATGCAGAAAAAGATCTTGACGGGTTAAAAAAAGCTGAGAAAATGAAAGAAAGAACTGGCCAAGTTTTTCGCGGATTAATTACAGGGGTTCAGTCCTATGGTTTCTTTGTAGAAATTGAGGATTTATTCGTAGAAGGGTTAGTTCATGTCAGTTCTCTCAAAGATGACTGGTATGAATATCGGGCCCGTCATGGTTGTTTGGTGGGTCGAAAAAATCGCATTGCCTATCGTTTAGGGGATGAAGTCGAAGTGGAAGTAAAAAGTGTAGACTATTATCGACAACAAATTGATTTAGTCACGGTTGGTGGTGGTAGTGCTGCTACAAGTGATGACTGGGAAGATGATTAATTGTTGTTAATAATTGATCGTTTATAGTTAATAGTTAATAGAGAACCGTGAATCATTCAAAAAACCTCAACCAAACCCCCAAAATAGGATTATTCAGATCCTTATTCCTGCCTCTAGTTATTAGTTTATTAATGGTCTTAACGGGATGTGTCCGTTATGATGTGGGTATCAATTTTAATGAGCAACATCAAGGGGAAATTGTCCAACATATTCGCTTAGCTGAACAGTTGACAAGTTTGAGTCAAACTGAGGCTAATAAATGGTTAGATAGTCTGGAAAGTCGCGCCAAAGAATTAAAAGGAACCGCCAATAAAATTTCTTCAGAGGAGATGATTGTGAGAATTCCTTTTAGTAATGGAAAAGACTTAACTAAAAAATTTAATCAATTTTTTAATCCCAACCCCTCACAGATTTCTCCTGCACTTAAACAAGACAATTCAGAGTTAGTTCAACTCAAAGCAGAGATGTCAATTAAACAAAGTAATTGGCTTTTTGTCGAACAAAATCACCTCAATATTCAGGTTGATTTACGAGCTTTAGGAGTCTTATCTAAACAAGGTAATATTATTGTTAGTCCTGGATCTTTGGTTGATTTAGAGTTTGCTTTAACTACTCCCTGGACTGTTAAAAATTTGCTCAAAAATGGTGAAAGTTTAGACCCTGACTCAACTTTAGTCGATAAAACTATGATTTGGCAACTCCAACCAGGTCAACTAAATACCATTGAAGCATCTTTTTGGGTTCCGAGTTATATTGGTATTGGAACGGTGGGAATTATTGTCTTAATGTTACTGGGATTTTATGCTAAATATCAGCATTTTCCTGGGGTACAAAAAGCAGTTTAATCTGAGAGCTTGCACCTAGCTTAAAAACCTCGATTTTGTATCAAATAGTAAGAAAGTCATGCTTGGTTTGCTGTCTTGAAAAATCGGGGTTTTGTAATTTTTAAATCATGGTGCAAGATCTCAGTTTAAGACAAAAGCTTTTGCGCTTCTTCGGGAGGCAAAGGTCGATTAAAAAAGTAGCCTTGACCTAAATCACAATGTAGCGATCGCAAATATTCTAATTGTTCGTGAGTTTCTATACCTTCAGCGACTACATCCATTTTCAAATTGTGAGCAAGGGTAATAATTGATTGAATAATTTCTAATTTTTCTTCTGGTCTGCCAATACAATTAACAAAAGACCGATCAATTTTCAGAGTATCAACGGGGAAGCGATGAAGATAACTCAAAGAAGAATAACCTGTGCCAAAATCATCGAGACAAATATCAATACATCGTTTTTTTAATTCTGTTAACAAATGGGTGGCAATGGCCGTATTTTCCATTAATAAACTTTCTGTAATTTCTACCTTTAAATTTTGGGGAGTAAGTCCAGTTTTTTTCAGAGTTTCATCAAGTTGTTGAATAATTTCTAAATTTTTCAATTGTTGACTGGATAAATTCACTGCTACCTTCAAAACAGTTGCTTGAGGAAATTGTTTTTGCCACGATTGAATTTGACGACAAACTTGATCAAGAACCATTTGACCAATGGGAATAATTAAGCCTGTATCTTCTGCCACAGGAATAAACTCAACGGGAGAAATAAACCCTTTATGGGGATGTGGCCAACGAATTAAGGCTTCAAAACCCACCAACTTAAGAGGATTTAAAGCCATAATAGGTTGATAATAGACCTGAAATTCTTGTTTCTCAATGGCCTTGCGTAAATCCGTTTCTAAGTCCAATAATTTAAGGGCTTGGATGTGCATCTGTTGATTAAAAATCTCATAGCGTCCTCGTCCCTTTTCTTTAGCGCGGGCCATGGCAATATCAGCATCGCGCAAAATTTCTTCGGCTGATTCATAGGTGGGAAGACTCAAGGCCAGGCCAATACTCGGACTGGTAAAGACGGTTCGTTCTTGCAATTGAAACTCACTGGTTAAGGCTTTTTTGACCTGTTGAGTGATGCGGAGGGCTTCATTTATATCATCAATGGGGTCGAGCAAAATAGCGAATTCATCACCCCCTAAACGGGCTACGGTATCGGCGGAACTGACTAAGTTTTCGAGTTGGCGACTAATCGCAATTAACAGGCTATCGCCAACAGCATGACCATCACTTTCATTAATAACTTTAAAGCGATCAAGATCTAATAATAAAACGGCAAATAAATAATTATTTTCTTCTTGGGATCTTTTACGGGCCCTTTCTACTCGTTCTAAAAATAAGGAACGATTAGGTAATTTTGTCAAGTTATCATGAAGGGCATCATACAATAATTTTTCCTGGGCTTCTTCTAAGTCTAAGGTACGTTCTTTAACTCTTTGTTCCAGTTCTTCATTTAACTTTTGCAGTTGATAACGGGCTTCTTTGAGGGCTAAATGGGTAGAAACTCTGGCGAGGACTTCTTCAAATTGAAAGGGTTTTATAATATAGTCTACGCCGCCAACTTGAAAGGCTTTGATTTTATCGTTGACATCTTGTAAAGCACTTAAGAAGATGACAGGAATATGACAAGTTTCTGGGTTCTTTTTTAGTTGTTGACATACTTCATACCCGTCCAAGTCTGGCATTTTAATATCCAATAAAATTAAGTCAGGGGGCATAGTTTGAGAAGCCATAATTGCCATTTTGCCACTCATTACAGCCCGTACTTTATAACCTTGTTTCTCTAACATTGTTGATAATATACGGAGATTTGTTTGTTTATCATCAACGATCAAAATATTAGCGGGAGGATGTAAAACTGGGGAATTGCTCATGAATTCAAGCTGATTATTTTAAAGCGGTAAACTGCTTAGAAATTTGTGATAACGGTGATTGATTAGTTGCTGTTCAACAATGGAAAATGGACAATTATTAGTTTGTAATTGATGAGTTACTGATCTCCATTATCTGATCAAAATGATAGTTTTGAACGAGATCAGTGATCGCCTTTGATAACATTTCTTGGTCTGGTGGAATTTTCTCCAGGAGTTGTAAAATAAGCTCACCATCTGCTGCTGCTGCGCTTTTATACAGTTGATTAAGCCAGGGTAAGGGCATTCTCTGAATTTGAGTTTTTAAGGTGTGAAGATGAATTGATGGGGTCTTTTTTGGGGGTTTGTTTGATATTAAGCAGTTTTCATAAATGTAACAAACCCCTAAATGTTGAGCAATCTTTTCTAAAATAATTGATTCAGAAAAGGGTTTACTAACAAAATCATCACACCCGACAGCTAAGATAGCATCCCGTTCTTCAGCAAAAACACTGGCAGTGAGAGCGATAATCTTTGTGTGTGGTTGTTGTTCTACTTGTCCCATTTTAGCTCTAATTTGTCGGGTTGCTTCATAACCGTCCATGATAGGCATTTGCAAATCCATCCAAATCAAATGAGGATGCCAAGTTTCCCAGAGTTTAACCCCTTCTTGCCCATTGTTGGCTTCTCGGACTTCAAAACCCAGAGGTTGCAGAAAATTCAATAATACTTGTCGATTACTGCGAAGATCTTCAATAATTAAAATGCGATAAGATGGTTGGTCGGGGGCTAATCTCTTTACTTTTCCCTTAGAGAGTAAAGCCGGGTAGTCTTGTCGGGCAGGGATTTCAACAGGTAAACTAAAATGAAAAATACTGCCACCTGTGAGGGGACAACTTACCCTTAATTGACTGCCCATTAAATTGACAAAATGATGACTAATAGCTAACCCTAAGCCTGTTCCTTCTTGACTTTTACGACCTAATTCTGTTTGGAAAAATGGGTTAAATAAATTGGGTGCTTCTTCAATATTAATGCCTGGCCCTGTGTCTTCTATTTCAAAGAGAAGATGGGTGATATTTTTTTGTTCTAAGTGATCTTCTGAAATTTTTTGAACATTTAATCGGACTTGTCCTCTCAGGGTAAATTTAATGGCATTACCGAGTAAATTAATTAAAATTTGTCGTAATTTTGCTTCATCTGCAATAATTTGTTGGGGAACATTGGTGCCAATTATTACTAATAATTCTAAGCCTTTAGCTTCAGCTTTTAATTGAAACATTAGGGCTAAAGTTTGCACCAGACTATGAAGATTTACATTACTTAAATAGATGGTAATTTGTCCAGATTCAATTTTTGCCATATCTAAAATATCTCGAATTAAGCTTAATAAATGCTCTCCACTTTTGTTAATAATTTCCAGATATTCTTGTTGGTCAGGATTCAAATTTGGGTCATTACTAAGCAGTTGACTAAACCCTAAAATAGCATTGAGAGGGGTTCGTAATTCGTGACTCATGTGGGCTAAAAATTGGCTTTTTGCTTGACTGGCAGCTTCAGCAGCATTTTTCGCTTTTTGTAGTTGATTAAGTAATTCAGATTGTTGTATTGCTAATCCTAATTGATTGCCAATATGTTTTAATAATTTTATTTCTGAGGAATGCCAATGACGGGGGCCAGAATTTTGATAACAGCCTAATAGTCCCCATAGTTTATTATACACAAAAATACTTACAATAATATAAGCTTTTGCTTGAAATTGTTCGAGTAAATCTAGATGACATTGTTGATATCCCACGGCATAAATATCATTAACTGCCAATGTTTTATTATTTTGATAACGTCCCCCTTGGTTTTCTTGTAAATAAGTATCTTGCCAAACTTTTTTAATGTTATCTCCCACTAAAATAACCCATTTTTCACCCACAGACTCGGCAATAAATTCCCCACTCCAATCAGCATTAAATTGATATACCGCCACGCGATCGCATTGCAAAACATCACGGGTTTCGGTAATTGCATCTTGAAGAATGATATCAAGTTCAAAACTCTGATGAATTTTGTCTGTAATCTTATTTAGAGTTTGTTCTTCCAATAAGGTTTTGCGTAATTCTTCTTCCATTTGTTTCCGTTCTGTAATATCTAGTCCCACTGCTTGTATTTCTTTGAGTTGACCTATTTCGTCAAAAATACCTCGATTTGTCCACTGTTGACAGCAGATTTTTCTTTGATAGTTTATTACACAATGTTCATGAATTACCAAAGGGTTTTGGACATTTAATTGAGCCAAATTATTCATAACAATTTGTTGTTCTTTCTTGGGAATAAAAAGCAAAAAACTATTATTAATAAGATCTTCATATTGTTTGCCAAAGTAACGACAGTAAGCTTGATTAACAAAGGTTAAAGTACCATCGGGCAAAAACCGACAGATCAATTCTGTTTGATCTTCTACAATGCCACGATAACGAGCTTCACTTTCTTTTAAAGCCTTTTGTGTTTGTTTAAGAAGATAAAAAGGCCTGAGAGAATAATGTCGCCATAATGCCATAATAATAATCGTTAATACTAATATAATGGTAGCGACCCACAGTAAACGGGAGACTGTCCAAAAACCAGGAGTAGGGTGATACCAATAATTATAAATCTTTAGATAATCTGGAGAATTAATTAAGCTGATAACGGCTGACTCTAAACGTTGATGAAGTCTAGTGTCTTTTCGCTGAACAGCTATTCCCCTCTGCACTTCTTTTAAAGAGGGTTCTAACATTCTGAGGCGATAATCAAGAGAGATAGCTTGAGCCAAATAAATTAAAGGTTTCTCAGGATAGGCAACAGCTTCAACGTCCCCTGATAATAAATCAAATAAGGCGTGTTCAGGGGAATCAAAAATTTCTAATTTGATGTTTTTATGTTTTTCTAGTTGATTAATTGCTTCATTTCCTTGCACCACGGCCACTGTAAACCCCGACAAATCTTCAAGACGGGTAATCTGTTTTTTTTCCCGCAAGACAAAGACACAAATCTTAAGAGTTTCAATTGGGGTTGTATAGCTAAATTGTTGCGCTCTAGTCGGGGTAATGCCTAAACTGGGAATGAGATCAACAACGCCAGTTTCTAAGGCGGTAACGGCTTCTGCCCAAGTATCTTTGATCTTATATGTTACTTGGAGGTTAGCCCGTTGAGCCACTGCTTCCATGATATCAATGGCGAAACCTTCGGGGTTCCCCTCCTTATCAACGGAATAAATCGGGGGAAAATAGCGGGGGACGGCAGCAGTAACCCTTAAGGGCTTTTCTGGAGGGGATGAGGTGGCCAAAACGATCATGTTAGTCGTCAGTATCAACAACCCTAGGATGAGAATTTTCCGCCAATTTAGGTAAATATTCGCCACGCTGATTGATTCCCTCTCAAGTTGCTCCTTTCTTATTGTTCCACAGAATCTTTTTGAACTCTCTCTGAGTTTTAATCAATTTTCGGGTAAGTCCCCAATTCCTGTAATAGCATCTAAAACTACTTCTAGCTTGGCTTGTAGTTGATTAAATTGATGTTCCATACGGTCTAAGCGTAATTCTATTCGGTTAAAACGGTTATCCATCTGGTCAAAACGGGTATCTATATGACTTTCTAAAACGGAAAAAGCTTGGCTAATTCGTCCGTCTGGTTCAATATCTAATTCAAGGGTTTTAATCCGTTCAGCAGCGTTAGCTAACTGCCTTCTTAGCTGGTTTATATATTTGTTTTGTTCCTGTTCACTCATGGATTAAACTCCTGTTAGATATATTTTTTCAATTTCCCCTAGTAACAGTTAGGGGATTACGTTTAAGTTTAGCTCAAGAATAAAGAGTGATCGTCATCCGATTTAAGTTAACCAATCTTGAATTTCTTTAGCTAACCAAAGGGCTTCATCTTTATTCAATTTATCCCCTAAAACATAAATCATCTTTCTGGTATTGATACTAACTTTATATTGATTGACCATTTGATGAATAAAGACTCCCACAATATTGTTAACTGTTTCCTCATTTTGATAATATTCAAGACCTAAGATTTTTTCTTGTATCTTCAAGTTTTCTTGATCAAGTCGTAAACAAGTTTTGCCACCAATTCCCCTAATTGAATAGGTAGCAATTAACCCAGAAATTGTCACAAAACTAAGACCTCCCATGATTTCTAAGGAAGCAACAATAAACCCAGGATTTTTTAGCAAAATTCCCGTCATAATTAAAGAACAAGGTGCTAAGAATAAACCATAAATAATGATTGTTAAAATTAACTGCTTACTGGTTAAGCTTCCATCTTGTAAAAATGCTCTAGTTCCCCATAATTGCTTTAAGCTTCTTAGTCGGGGAGTCGGTAGATAAATTTTCAATTCTTGCTCTGATTTATCTAGTTTAATCCGAGTATTAAGGGGATATTTGGTAATGATACTATTTTGATTTTCGCCCTCACTATTTTCTTGATAAAATTGACTTTTTTGGAGTTCTTCTAATGCTTTCCTTGCGGTTTGATAACGATTAGAAATGTTAATTTCTGTCATTTTTTTCAACCAGGTTTTTAAGGAAGCTTTCAACCTGACTTTATCTTCAAAGATGATTTGATAATCTTGATTATGTAAATCCGTTGGATAAATTCCCGTTAAAACATGAATTAATGTTGCTCCTAAAGCATATAAATCAGAAGATGGAACTGCTTTGCCCCAAAACTGTTCTAAGGGTGTATAACCACTTGTTCCCACCACAGTAAAGGTAATATTTGTCCCCGAAGTTTGTGATTGTACTGCGCCAAAATCAATTAAATAAATATTATTGTCATCCCCTAAAATCAAGTTGCTGGGTTTAAGATCTCTATGTAAAACAGGTGGATTTAATTCATGTAAATAAATTAGTATTTTCAGAACTTCTTGACCAATAGTGCGAATTCTTTTTTCTGAAAAATGTTCTCCTTTTTCCAACAATTCTTGTAATGAATCTCCAGGAATATAATCTTCAACCAACCCAAACCAAGGAACATCTAACCCTGCTTCTTGGTCAATTTCAAAATAGTTTTGATAACGAGGAATATAAGGATGATCTAAAGATTGCAAAACTTGGGCTTCTCGTTCAAATAGTTTAAATTGTTCCCATTCCATTTGGGGACTAAAGGCCAATAATTTAACCGTAACTTTTTGATAAATTTTAGGACTAAACAGTTTATTTAACCGATAAATCCAATTTAACCATAGCCAATTTTTTGGGTTTTGAGATGATACTTCAATAGGAGAAGCTAAATCATCCGCCAACCAAGTTTGATGTCCCATTGCGGTATTTCCTAGGGGTTTTAAAAGTTGATACCGCTTAACAAGAATATCCCCAACTTGAAACATGATAGGTCAATATAAAAAGAGCAACAGGGATTCTATTCTATACTAACAGCAGACTTGATTGAATTGGGTTTTTCTCTTAACATAATGCAGAAAATTGATAAATTTGATGTCCTAGTAGGAAAACTAATATATAATCGATAGAGAAATATTATGAGTAAGAATTCATGGATCTTAAAGCTCTAATTCGTGATATCCCTGACTTTCCTAAACCTGGCATCATCTTTCGAGACATTACCACCTTACTCGGTGATGCAGAAGGATTACGCTACACTATAGATACTTTAACCCAAAAGTGCCAAACAGCTAACTTATCCCCTGATTATGTAGTAGGAATGGAGTCTCGCGGGTTTTTGTTTGGTGTACCTTTAGCTTATCAACTCAAGGCAGGGTTTATTCCTGTGCGTAAACCAGGGAAACTTCCTGCCCCAGTGCATCAAGTAGAATATGAGTTAGAGTATGGCACAGATAAGCTAGAAATTCATCAAGATGCCTTAGAAAATCATCATAGTGTTTTAATTGTTGATGATTTAATGGCAACGGGAGGAACAGCAAAAGCAACAGCAGAATTGTTAGAAAAAATTGGTTGTAAAGTGTTAGGATTTGCCTTTATTATTGAGTTAAAAGCTTTAGAAGGCCGTCAAAAACTACCTGATCTTCCTATTATTACATTAGTAGAGTATTAAGCATGAATAAGTTATCATTGTAGTCAAATTATCATGATAAACCCTCAGCTTCCTCCAGAAATTTATCGATAAATAATTGATAACAAAGCAGATTAAAACTATGACTCAAACTCATTCTTCTCAATTTAATCAACCTTTAAATAGATTACAAAACTTATTAGATAGTGAAACAATTTTCTACATTGTTAAACGAGTTTTACAAGGACTTTTAACAATCTTACTAGCATCAATTCTAAGTTTTATTATTATTCAACTTGCCCCTGGTGACTATCTAGATATCTTAAAACAAAATCCAAAGATTTCCCCAGAAACCATTAAGCAATTAAATACTATATATCAGTTCGATAAACCTTGGCATATCCAATACTGGCGATGGTTAGTGCAAGTGGTTACTCACTTTAATTTTGGCTACAGTTTTGTTTATAATCGTTCTGTTTCCTCCTTGTTAATAGAACGAATTATGGCCACTTTACTATTAGCAATTTCTTCAATTATTATCACCTGGTTAATTGCGATACCTCTAGGAATTTTAAGTGCAGTTAAACAAGGTAGTTGGACAGACAGAATTTTACGAGTTATTAGTTATTTCGGCCAAGGATTTCCGAGTTTTATAACTGCCTTAATTTTGCTAATTTTAGCTCAATATTTATCCCCATTATTTCCGGTGGGTGATATGACCAGTTTAAATCATGCAGAATTGTCTCCCCTTGGTAAAATATTAGATATTGGTTGGCACATGATCTTACCAACCATTGCCTTAAGTATTACCAGTTTTGCCGGGTTAATGCGGTTAATGCGGGGACAAATGTTAGATGTTATGCGACAAGATTATATCCAAACTGCAAGGGCCAAAGGATTACCCGAAGATAAAGTAATTTATGTTCATGCCTTACGAAATGCCATTAACCCCTTAATTACCCTATTGGGATTTGAATTTGCTAGTTTATTAGGAGGGGCATTTATTGCTGAATTTTTCTTTAATTGGCCCGGTTTAGGACGGTTAATTTTACAAGCAGTTACGGCCCAAGATATTTACTTAGTTATGGGAAGTTTAACTATGGGTGCTACGATGTTAATTGTGGGGAATTTATTAGCTGATTTATTATTAAAAGCGGTTGATCCTCGCATTAAGTTGGAGAATCTGGAATAAGATAATATGCTGTCACAACTCCACTATTTAGTGCGTTCTAAGGTTGATGGAAAATATTTAGTTGCTCGACTTAATCAAGGGGAAGATCAAGCCCCTCTCAGCTATTTATTGGTGTTTCAGGAGGATTTTGATGCTTTGAGTTATCTTAATACTCATGGCTCAGATGTCAGCGATCGCTTTGTGGTAGAATCCACTTCAGGAACCCAATTAAAAGGGGTTTTACAACGCTGGGGATTTCAAGGTATTGGCTTAGTGAAAGATCCTTTGTTACCAAAAATTGAGTTTTTATCCATTTAATTAAAGTTAATAAATTTTAGGAAGAAGTAATTATTCATTATTAATTGGTGAATCTTCTTCTTGATCTACGGGTTCAAAAACCGGACAAAAACCCTCTGGTGTCACCTTAAACCCATAAAGAGGTGATTGAGAATTCCAACATTTTTGGCCCCGATAATGACGACAGGTTAAACAACAATCTAAATCATTAACTACTCTATTAGAATTACTTTGGCTTAAAAGTTCCCGCTGAGACACTCCGCGCAAAACCAACTCATCCCCTTGCCAACGGGCTTCAATTAGCCCTGTATCCGCAAAATAACGCCAATGGGGGTCTTTAAGGATAGTTTGGGGTAAAGTAATCGTAATATTAGTTTCTAACTCATTTAATTCTCCCTCATAACTGCTCGGAGAAGGAGCAGCAGGTTGAATAAACTTATCCCCAAGAGGAAGTTCAACCAATTTACCCGCAGAAGGAAGATGAAGTTGATAACGATTTTGCAGTTCTTCTAAGCTCGTTAAATCCGTTAAATTAATGGGAGAACCATGAACAAAAAGAATATGTTGAGGGCGTAAATTATGAATTAACTGTGTTGTATTGCGTCCATCACTATGTTCCGCTAAAAGATAGGATTCAGAATGAATTGAATGGCCCTGCATGAAGGTAACAATTTCCGGTGATTCATCCGTCTGTCCCTCATTCGGTGCCGCAGGAATCAGCATCACCCATGAGCCTAACATTAAATAACCTTCATCATAAAGGGCCATCACATCATCCGTTAAAACAATGCAAGGGGTTTCCCCTAATTTACCCCGTTGTTGAGGGGTTAAACGACGTAAACGGGGACAAATGCGCTCATCCCAAAATAGGGGTTGATGTTTGGCAAAATTCTGGACGGATAAAGGAAATTCTGGTAATAAATCTAAATAGCGATCGCAAGCATTGGCCACTTGGCCATCAACCCAAATATCTAAGTCTTGTCCTGTAAATTGATGATGAGAGCGCAATAATTTAAGAATTTCCTGGCCTAACCCTAATCTTGGTACAGGTAACACCACACGATAACCACGGGTTAAACACTCATTAATGCGCTGCATGAGGTGTTTTTCTTGCTGACGACGGTGGGGATGACGAGTAGTGCCATAAGTCCCCTCAATGATTAACACATCAGGGGACAGCCCCCGCAACCCTTCCACCGATAACCCTTCGACTAGCTGAAGATTGGAGAGGGAAAAGTCCCCAGTATAAAACAGTTTATAGATTCGTTGAGGGGTTTGGTAGCTGAGGAGAATGGCCGCTGCCCCTGGTAAATGACCGGCCCGAAATAATTGTACTGTTAAATTTTTAAATAACTCAACCGACGTTCCCCAGGGCAAAACTTGACAGAAATCCTCTGTTTTGAGGGGCCCTTTTTCTGGCCAGTTGAGGGGCAGCAGTTGCCCTGTTACCTCGCTGGCATAAATAGGCAACTTGGGGAATGCTTGGTGTAGTGCCATTAAACCCCTGGCATGGTCAGGGTGAGCATGACTACAAAATACAGCATCTGCCGGAGGTTGAGATGGGGTAAGTAAGGGGTCAAGATTGTTTAAACCACAATCTAACAGGAATCGATAGGGGCCCATCTGTACCTGTAAACAAACCCCTTCTTGACCATGACCAACCCCATAGGGCAAACAGGATAAATGGGTTGGACTATGCTCAGTGCTTGGGGGATGTTGAATCATCGGCTTTTTCCGTCAGCCATTGAACGGGTTTAATTCAGTATCAAGGATAACAAAGCTCTTCAATATTAACTAAAAACGACTATCAAGCAGCAAACATTCGCGCAATTACTCGGATATCTGGCTCAACTTCCACCCAAACTCTGGCACCACATCCCTTAGCTTTATCAGGGGAATACATCACCTTGCAACTGCCGAGAATCTCCGCTTCATGACACCGAATTGTCCGACTGCCGCGATGAATGGTGATTACAGCTTCTGGATGTTCCTTATTAATATTTTTTTGAAGCAGCTTGGTATTCACGTGAATATAGGTGGCCACTCGTTGAGGACGTTTGCGCCATGTTCCTTGAGGCCCTCGCGTCCCAGGAACAATTTTAGGCATATCGTCATATAGGGGGATACGCCAGAACCTTCCTTGTTTAAAGGCTCCTTCTATTCTCCCCTCAGCTAAGAGTTGGCGAACCCGTTGTTGACATATACCTAGAAGAGATGCTGCTTTTATTGTTCCCACATATTCCATATCATTACCCTAGCACTATAGTTTTTTTTTGAGTTTAACAAAGATTTTTTTGTCCAGCAATTTACCTCATTTACCGAAAATTTGGGTTTAAAGCCTCCCCCTTTTAGGGGGACTTTATCTTTCTTTAAACAAGTTGAAAAGTGAACAATCCCGTTATCGCTCCTTTCCTAGCTATAACGGGAGATTAATAAAAAACCTTTATTAATGGGCTGAACCGTTGCCATCATAATTATCTGAGTCATAAAAGCCGTTTTTTGTGCCAAAAAAGAGACAAGACACGATAAACAGACCAGTTAGGATTACCAGAATTAATTTAACATCCATGATTAATGCGCTCCTCACTTGAGTATCTTCTAGGTTAGCAGTTTGTGATTGGAGGTACAATTACTATTATTGAACCTGTTCATTGGTTATGGAGCTATTTCAACCGAAATATTTAACAAAATTGTCCTAAATATTAGGAGTTACAGAATCTGGTATAGGTTGTTCCACAGGCGAAGCAATGGGGACTTCTTCCACTTCTGGCAATGCTTCAGCCACCAACTCACGGGAAAGCTGAACACCCCCTGACAGCCGTTTTAGGAGTTTGGGACGAGGATCATGTAACAGATAAATAATTTCATCCCCTACTTGCCAATCTTGCGCCGCTTTGACCACTTGTAAACTACCTTGTCGTTTCACCAAGAGGGGTAAGATTTCTCCCGTCCGAATTAAGGCTTGAAAATGAGCTTGTTGTAAAGAGAGTCCCTGTTCTTTCAAACAGGTTTTACCTAACTTGATTTGTCCTTCCGTAAGATATTGATTCCAGGTTTTAATTAACTGTTGGTCTACAAAGGCTGAATTAACTTTAGTTTTGTTGGTGGCAGTGTTTTGTCCAGTATTGCTCGGAAATACGGCAAAAACCCTTGGCGGTTGAAATTCCTCAACGGCCCTTTGGGCTAACACAAGATTAACTTCTCCATTACTGGTGAGGGCCATAAAGGTTCCCATGGAATCAATGCCAGCTTCTTCCAAGACATCCGTATCCAGTCCACTACTTTGAAATACAGGTAAGCCTTCGGCCTTGGCTTGATCACAGGCTTCGGGGTCAGTATCAATTAAAACCACTGATTCCCCTTGTTGTTGAAAGAGTCGCCCCATTAACCGTCCCAGAGCATTACAACCGATAATTACCGCCCCTGTCGCTTCTAGGGAGTTAATTTTTAAACCCTTGGCTACCCACCGGGCCGATAACCCTTGGATAAACACGGTCATCATGATAGTTAAGAAGACTAACGCTTTAATAGAATCTCCCCCATTAATGCCATTTTTGGTGAGTAAGATGGCAAATAAAGAGGCAACAGAAGCCGAGACAATTCCCCTAGGGGCAATCCAAGCTAAAAAGAGTTTTTGTCGCCAATGAAGGTCACTATTAATGGTACAGAAGGCAACACTAATGGGGCGTACCACCCACATTAAGGTGAGGACAGTCCAGATGCTGCCCCATCCCAAGGCAAAAATACTATCAATTGACAAATCTGCCGCTAAGAGAATAAATAGCACCGAAACACAGAGGACGGTGAGTTGCCCTTTAAACCGTCTTAATAACCGTTCTTCGGGAATGGATGATGCTCTCACGACAATACCAGCTACTACCGTGGCCATTAACCCTGATTCACTGCGACTCAGTTGCGCTAAACCAAATAAGCCCCAAACCCCCGCTAACACCACGAGGTTTTTTAGATCTTCTGATAAAAAGTTAGTATTTTTGAGGATAAAGCCGAGTAATGCCCCACTAACTCCCCCAATAACTGCCCCTATGCCAAACCGGAGGAGTAACCCGCTAAAGATTTCTAAGGGACTAGCATTACTATTGAGGATGGTATCTAAGACCACCACTGCTAAAATTGCCCCCACCGGGTCGATTAGCACTCCCTCACTTTCGAGTAAGGTGGCGACTTTGCGATCAACTTGAACTTGTTTGAGGAGAGGACTGATCACCGTTGGGCCAGTGACTACAACTAAGGCCGCATAGAGAAAGGCAATTGACCAAGGAAATTCTGCTAACCAGTGGGCTGCCATTCCTCCACCAATCAGGGTAATGAGCGTCCCAAAGGTGACTAAATTACGGAGACTGCCGGAAACTCTGCCTAAATCCCGTAATTCTAAGTTTAACCCCCCTTCAAATAGGATAATGGCTACAGACAGAGCCACCAGAACTTCTAATCCGACTCCTAGTTCATGGGGATGGAGCAAATTGAGCATATCCGAACCTAGCAAAATACCAAACAGCAGTAAAAAAACAATGCTCGGTACTTTGAAAAATTCAGCAGTCACTTGGGCGCTGATGCCTGCAAGCACAGTCATCACAATTTGCAGCGTGAGTTCAAAGGATACTTCCATAGGCTTATTGAAGGCAGACACTTTCTACCAGTGTACTTGCTTCCCAATAACCTCCAAAATTAGTTAAGAACAGAATCAATTTGAGCTAGAAATTATAAAGTTAAAAGAGCGAGAATTTACCCTTGGGGATTTCTTTTGCTATTTTAACATTTAGCCTTTCTTGATCGCCTCTTAAGATGAATCCTTTAACTTTTACTTGGTATCCCTCTAAACCTCTACGTCATCGCCGTCTATCTTGGGGCAATATTTTGTCTTGGGGGGGCTTATTTGGCGCAGCTTTAATTTTACTGGTTTGTAACCTAGATAGTACCCCTTTATTGCCTCAAGAGCTTATCTTGGCTCAAGTCGCTCAAGAAATGACTCAAATGCCTTTTTGGTCAGGAGATTGGCTCTTTCCCACTTTACAGGGCCAAGCTTATCATCAACAACCCTTTCTTGGCTTACTTTTTTTGGCGATCGCAACTCATTGGGGCGGGGTTGACGGATGGATGATTCGTCTGCCTGGAGCTATGTTCGCGGCGGTTTCTGTGCCGCTATTATATGGGTTGGCCAGGGAAATTTTTGCCTCTTGGTTAGGGGCTTTATTTTCTGCCTTAATTTATCTAACTTTGTTTCCAGTAATTTACTGGGGAAGGTTGGCTTTGTTCGATGGATTTATTTTATTTTGGGTGATTTTAACGGTTTTTTGTGGCTTGCGATCGCGTCGGGATTTTCGTTGGTCTTTGGGGTTAGGCTTAAGTTTGACGGGGTTATTATTGACCCAAGGACTAATTGGCCTGTTATTGGGGGTAGTATTGTTAATTTTTCTGGCTTGGGATACTCCCCGTCTCTTGAGTTGTGGCTATTTTGTCTTAGGGATAATTTTGGGGGTTTTGCCAGCCCTAACTTGGTATTGGATGCAATGGTTGGTTTATGGACAGCCGGCCATTCAAGCCCTATTGTGGCCAGAGACGGCCCTTGATAGGGGCAATGTTTTCCCCCTGTTGGGCTTCTATCCTTTAGTGGTGTTAACCTCTGCTTGGCCTTGGTTAATCTTTGCTTGGACTGGGGGACAATGGGCCTGGCAGTCCCTGACTTGGGGATGGGCTAAGTTAATTTTAGTCTGGGGAGGAGGTTATTTAGGCATGATTTGTCTATTGCCCCTCGCTCAAATGACTTATTTGCTGCCTTTTTATCCCCCTTTAGCTTTGGCAGGAGGCATGGTGTTAAGGGAGGCATCCCAGTGGCCTGACGATCGCCCTTATCCTCAATGGTGGAGCTTAATTTTATATAGTTTATCGGGAGGATTTAGTTTATTAGGGTTAAGCATCTGGCTCAATTTTCCCCTAGATTTTACTTTACTTCCCTATGGTTTGTCGTTGCTCCTGACTTTAGGGGCGATCGCTCTTACTTTTTGGGTAACAGCTTTTCTGATTAATCGACGAAATCCCCAATTTATAGCTATTTTATTGTGGGGGATGTATGTTAGTTCACTCTTTTGAGTTCTCCAGGGGTTAAAACGCCCTGGATTCTTAAAGGTTGTTACGAAGCGC
>NZ_JAYGHQ010000020.1:0-86126 GCF_034931425.1 Crocosphaera sp. XPORK-15E | reverse complement strand
GTCTTGGAAGCCCACACTGTACTTGGTACTCCAAGTCAGTGATGGGAGTTGTCACGCTCTGAGTTCTTAAGGCTTCTTCTTAATTATGACTTCTCTTAATTCTCCTCTTTATGGTTTGGCTTTACATACAACCAGTTCTCAACTAGGATTGAGTCTGAGTGACTTTGCTCAAGAAACTTATACAAAAACTTGGGAAGTTGATCGAGAATTATCAAATTATTTACATCAATATTTATTAGATTTTATTGCCCCGAAAACTTGGCAAGATTTCAAGTTTATTGCCGTAGCTAAAGGCCCCGGAAGTTTCACCAGTACCCGTATTGGCATGGTAACGGCGCGAACTCTATCCCAACAATTAAATATTCCTCTGTTTGGGGTTTCTACTTTAGCTGCTTTCGCTTGGTTTCATCAAGATAAATATGATATTAATGACCCTATTCCCGTACAAATGAAAGCATCAAGGGGTCAATTATATGGGGCAATTTATACAAAAAATACTGAGGGTAATAGTTTAAATAGTCTTTTAGTAGATACTGTTATGATGCCGGAAGAATGGGAGAAAAAGTTACAGGATTTACAAATTTTTAGTCAACCTTTAATCACTCCATCAGCATTAGGAATGACAGCTAATAGTGTATTAAAATTAGCTAATCATGACTGGCAACAGGGAAAACGCCCCCATTGGTCAGAAGCAATACCTTTTTATGGAATGTCTGTTGTTACTAATTAAAACATTCAAAGCAACAGATTATTTGCTCTTAGAAAAAGCAGGAAAATTCGGTTTCTTTAAAACTTGCTCATATAACTTTTCAACCTGTGAAATATTATTCGTCAAAGAATAACGTTCTAAAACCCGTTGTCTCGCTTTTTGTCCCAACAATTGGGTAATTTCGCTATGCTCTCTAAATAGAGGTAATAGGGTTTTTAATTGAGTTGTCACTCCTTGGGTATTTAACACTACACCGGCCCCATCTTCTAACACTTCTCCGTCGGCCCCCGCATCTGTAGCAATACAAGCTACACCACAGGCCATGGCTTCTAATAAAGACAAAGATAACCCTTCCACCAAAGAAGGCAAAATAAAGACATCAGCGGCCCGTAAAATATCAATACGCCGTTGTTCATCCGCAATAAAACCTAACCAATGAATGCCATATTCCCGGCCATAAAAAGGTTCTAAAGAGGATTTTAGGGGGCCATCCCCCACAATTAATAATTTACTATCCCGGCCTATATTGGTATGTTTCCACGCCTTCAGTAACGCTTCTACATTCTTTTCTGTGGCAATTCGTCCCACATAGACAAATAAACGCTTCGCCTTAACCTGAGACTTCACATAAGAAACCCCAGGAGAATATTTAATCAAATCAACCCCATTGGGAATTACAGCTAATCTTTCTTCAGGAACCCCCAATTTCATCAATAATTCTTGTTGGAGACGAGAAAAAACGATGACCTGATCATAATTAGCCAAAAAAGGCGCATAAAGCTGATAAGTTAAAAATTGGGTACTTGACTTAAGATTCCGCAACTTGCTGTCAAATGGTGGATGAAACGTGGCAATGAGGGGTAAATTTAGGGTCTGACAAATTTCAGGCAGTCGGAAATCTAGGGTAGATAAAGTTAAAGACGCATGAACAATATCAGGTTTTAATTTGGCCAAAGCATCCATCAAAACCTTACTGGATTTCGGGGTGGGGATAGTGTAAACCTGAGATTTGTAGAGAAAAGGTAAGAAAACCTCTGGACAGTCGGGCCGGTTAGTCTGATGGGAATCTTCTTCGGAAAAATGAAGAAAACTGACCTTATACCCATGATCTAGAAGGGCGTTAGTCACTTCCCGACCATAGGTCACATTTCCACAAAAAGGGGATTTTTTCCCTAGCCAAGCGATGTGCATTCAGATATAAAGACAAATGGTTATAACGAACTGATTAATTGTAAATTAGCTTTAATTGTATGAATAAAAGGATGAGACAGATTAGGCAATTTGTCAATTGCTCTCATCGGTTTTTTGATTCAACCGGACAACTCAGCTACCAATCATCGGGGAAAGTCCTCTAGATCTATTCTCAGACTAAGATAGCATGAGTTAACGATTATAGCCCGTAGAAATCCTCATCGAGAATCTGCTCAATGGAAAAAGGACAGATCAGAGGATACTCGCTTTCTTCTGGCACCCGCACCCCAAACTTCCCCAACTTCCCTTGCTTAATCGCCAGTTTCCGACCTTGTGGATAAGCTTTGGCGATCGCCTCTCTAAGAAAACTCTGGAGTGAAGGCGTATCTACCAAATTATTGAGAACTCGCTGACGATGTTCAACCACTGAACTATACCAACTGCCCTTCATACTATCAGGTACATCATGCGGAACCGTCAATTTGAGTAAATGTGCTAACAAAATCATGAGATTGCTTCTCAGTGCATTTTTTTCCGATTTACCCAAATCAACTAACTCCTCAATCAAATTCTCAATATCCAAGGACTCAAATTCACGATTTTTTAATTGACTAATCGTTTGCTCAATCCAAAGTTGCAGATCGTAATCGTATAGCGTGTTAGACATTCCTCAGATCTACTCCTAGCCATCAAACCTTATTAGCTCTCTATTTTACTATTAATGTTCTGGGCTATAAATTACTCGCAAAAATTATTAACCCTTGAAAATTGTTCGAGACTGTTGTTAGAATTCTGAAAAAATCATTGTCAATTCAAACAAGATTTTTCCCTGCTCTCAAACAACTTCATTTTATTAAGGATAGATTTACTGTGAAAGGTTTATTGTCAACCATGTTTCTTGCAGTCACGATAGTGGCAATAGTCCCCGTAAGTCAGGCACAGGCAGCAACAACGGTCTTTGCTGCGAACCTGGCCGGCTCAAACGAGTCCCCACCTGTTGCCTCTGCGGGGACGGGAACAGCCATTGTTACCCTTGATGACATTGCCAACACGATGCGCGTTCAAGTGACCTTTAGTGGACTAACAGGAAACACAACTGCTGCTCATATCCACAGTGCTACAGCCGTACCTGGTGTCGGTAATATTGGGGTTGCGACACCAGTTCCTACCTTTCCTAGCTTTCCATTAGGTGTGACTAGCGGAACCTATGACCAACTTTTTGATATGACGCTGGCATCCTCTTACAACCCTACTTTCATCACGAACAACGGTGGCACCACGGCAAATGCCCAGATTGCTCTTTTTGACGGGATTAAGTCGGGTCGTGCTTACCTGAATCTTCATACGACTGCCTCCCCTAGTGGTGAAATCCGAGGGTTTTTTGTATCTGTACCAGAACCAACTTCTGTCCTCAGTCTTCTTGCTCTCGGAACTCTTGGGCTAGTCTCAACCCTAAAACGCAAACTATAGCAGTACATTTTTTGATTGATTCATAACGTGTTCTTCCACAAAATTTGTATAAACATCCCCTGCTAAAAAGGCGGGGGTTTCTAATACCCGTCGATGGAAATCAATGGTGGTGGGAATGCCTGTAATAGCACATTCTCTTAAAGCCCGTTTCATGCGTTTTATGGCTGTATGACGATCAGGCCCCCACACAATTAACTTACCAATCAAAGAATCATAATAGGGGGGAATTTCATAATCTGTATAAACATGAGAGTCCATTCTTACTCCTGGGCCACCTGGCGGCAGATAACCGCTAATTTTGCCTGGATGGGGTCTAAAATTGAGGTCAGGATCTTCGGCATTGATCCGACATTCGATCGCATGGCCTTTTAATTGCACTTCATGTTGTTTTAACTGTAATCGTTCCCCTTGGGCAATGCGAATTTGTTCTGTAATTAAATCTAAGCCTGTAATCATTTCCGTCACAGGATGTTCGACTTGGATACGGGTATTCATTTCCATAAAATAGAAATTCCCCTTATTATCCACCAAAAACTCGACGGTTCCTGCTCCCACATAATCAATAGACTTGGCCGCTTTAACTGCCGCTTTGCCCATTTTGTCCCGTAATTGGGGCGTTAGAAAGGGGCTAGGGGCTTCTTCTAACAGCTTCTGGTGACGACGCTGAATCGAACAATCTCTTTCCCCTAAATGAATTACATTGCCATAACTATCAGCTAAAATTTGAAACTCAATATGACGGGGACGTTCAATAAACTTTTCTAAATAAACCCCAGCATTACCAAAGGCCGCTTCTGCTTCTCCTTGGGCCGCATGAAACAGACGAGAAAACTCGCTTTCTTCCATTACCAGGCGCATTCCTCGTCCACCACCCCCCGCAGTGGCTTTAATCATTACAGGATAGCCAATATCACGGGCAATAGTTAGGGCTTCTTGTTCACTGCCAATTAGTCCCCAGCTTCCAGGTACCGTCGGAACTCCGGCTTTTTGCATGGTTTTTTTGGCGGTAGATTTGTCTCCCATGGAACGAATGGCATCAGGAGAGGGGCCAATAAAGGTAATTTGATGATCGGCGCAAATTTCGGCAAATCGCGCATTTTCTGCTAAAAATCCGTATCCTGGATGAATCGCGGTGGCGTTACGGGTGAGGGCCGCTGAGATGATATTGGGAATATTGAGGTAACTTTTACCGCTTGCTGGTGGGCCGATACACACGCTTTCATCGGCCAGTTGAACATGAAGTGCCTGACGGTCTATGGTAGAGTGGACGGCAACCGTCGCAATGCCGAGTTCCTCACAACTGTGTAAAATTCGTAAGGCGATCTCCCCGCGATTCGCAATCAGGATTTTGGAAAATTGCATCGTTTGACCCGTGCATAAACAGTGATAGTTATATAGGATATCTGGTTTTGTTCATTGAGAACCACGAGTTCCCATCCTGCTTGTTGACAGGGCCACTCATTGACGAACTATTTTGGATTTTGGATTGGGGATTTTAGATTAAAGACAAGCCCCTGACTTTCAAGCAGAGGATAATCCACAATCTAAAATAGAATTGACCGAGAAATAATGTCCAAAATTGTCTAATTTTTTTCTTGGTTTAAGTTATTCCAAAGTTTATATAAAGTTTGTGTAGAGTAAATTTCTGGCAAAATTATTCGACAAATATGTAGCATTTTAAAAAGCCATTAGTTATACTAGCGAATGTTACCAGTGAAAACACGCAGCCTTAACCAAATCTTTTGATTTACCTAGGCTTTCAATCGCGGTTAACACTTAAGAAAATACCGTTAGGAGTACAAAACATGAAAAAACTATTTTCAACTTTAGTGGCGGCTTCTCAGCCTCTCTCATCCGTTTTAGCCACTGGTGCTGCCCTGACTGCCAGTGTATTGGCATCTTCCGTATTCTCTCCCGCTTTCGCTGTTGGTCCTGCCTTGCAGTTGAATGTTACGGGCGGTACTTACCTCGGAGGTACGGAACAATCTGGCACTAATGTCAATGGTAGTGGTGGAACTATCAACCCATTTACCCTGAATGCTCTGTGTCAAAACGCAGGCGGAGGACCGAACCAAGTTTTATGTACTGCAAACAACTATTTTATTTCCATCGCCTTGCTTGATGTCAACATGAACCCTATTGGTGGTACATTGCCTAACTTTGGCTCTTTTGATTTTGGGACAACAACCTTCAATCAGACTAACCTTAGTCTATGGACTCAGGGAGGCCCCGCAGGGTTAGGGGGTCACGGTGTTTTTAACCCCGCTCCAGGCACTTGGTATACAGAAGTGCCGATCGGGATGTTTGCCACAAGTCCAAAGACGAACTCAGTTGACGTGGAACCTAACCCTGGATTCGATCCAACAATCAATAATTGTCCAAACACCGGCACCTGTGATATGTTCTACAAACAATTTGGGGTTAATATTGCTAACCTAAGCGATCAGTATAAGCTCCATTTTGACCTGTATCTTAAAGATGGTAATGGAAATGTGCCTAATGGTCCTGGTGATTTCGCTCCTTTCTCTCATGATGTCGTGTCTACCGTCGGTGGTGGTGGTGGTGGTAGTAATCCCACTGATCCAACTGATCCAACTGATGTTCCAGAACCCTCAACCCTCTTAGGATTAATCGCTTTTGGCACATTAATCGCTGGTTCTTCTCTTAAGCGCAAATAATTTATCCTTGGGGAAAATCTTCCCCTTAGAATCCCATTTTCAGGACTAACGTACAGTTGCGTGAGTCCTATTTTTTTCACTAAAAATTAGTATTCAAGTATCAGTTGAGTCATTTATTTTCGGCAGAAAAGATTAAACTGTCAGAAGGCTGTTTCATTTTCCCTGATGCTTCACCCTAAAGGGTTCAGCTATAATCTCAAAACCCGCCTTCGCGGGCTTGGTTTGTATAACCCCAGTCTTTAGACTGAGGGAATTTGAAAAAATGAAACAACCCTGGGTTAGTTATTATCAATTAAGGATAAAATGACCATCCTTTTACCTGCGATTATTCCTGTTGCGTTTATTATTTTTATTGGCTTTATTGCGGGTAAAACCCTCAAGCTTCAACAACAAACCCTCTCCCAATTAACTGTATATATTTTAGCTCCTGCTTTAGTAGCAGATAGTTTATATACAACAACTATGTCCGCCGAAAGTGCTGCTAAATTATTGTTAGGAGTATTTATTATTGCTTCTGTGCTTTATTTATTAGTCTTAGGCGTTAGTTATTGGTTTAATTTATCATCCCTAATTCGTAAAAGTTTAATTGCGACGACTTTACATCCTAATAATGGCAATATGGGACTCTCTTTAGTGGATTTTGCCCTCGGTTCTGGGGGCTTAGATCGCGCTATTATTTATATGATTGGTTCCAGTATTTTGTTATTTGGCATCACCCCCGCTATTTTAGCAGGTACAAGTTTAAAACATAGCTTAGGTGTGGTTTTCAAATTGCCTTTAATTTGGGCAATGATAGCAGGTTTAATCCTTAGAGTCTTACAAATCAAATTACCCTTTAACTTAGGTGAAGGTTTACACTTATTGGGAGTAGCGGCAATTCCTATTGCTTTATTAATTCTCGGAATGCAGCTTGCTGATACTCGTTTTAAGGTCAGAAAATTTGAATTTGCTTCTCTCAATTTACGCCTAATTATCGCCCCTATAATCGCTTTATTAATTGGTAAATTGATTAATTTAGACAGCTTAGACTTACAAGTTTTGATCCTACAAAGTGCCATGCCAACCGCCGTTAATACCTTGGTTTTAGTAACAGAATTTGGTGGAGATCCGCCTCTGGTTGCTCGGACAATTGTGGTCACAACTTTGCTAAGTTTTTTGACCTTACCTATGGTATTATGGTTGTCAACTAACCTATAAATACTGTAAAATTTGTCTAGATTCAAAAAGCTGTCAAACTTGAGGTATAAAGATGGAAAAACCTGCTCAAAATCAATACCCCCTCCATGAATTAATTAAACAGCGTTGGAGTCCTTTAGCTTTTAATTCTCGTCCCGTTGAACCCGAAAAAATTGGCAGTTTATTAGAAGCTGCTAGATGGGCTGCTTCTTGTTATAATGATCAACCTTGGTTTTTTATTATCGCTACCCAAGACAACCCCAAAGAATTTGAAAAACTGCTTAATTGTCTGGTAGAAGGTAACAAAAAATGGGCAAAAGATGCGCCTATTTTAATGATTTCTGTGGCTAGATTATCCTTTAAACATAATAATAAATCTAATCGTCATGCCCTTCATGATGTAGGTTTAGCGATGGGAAATTTAACCTTACAGGCTCAATCTTTAGGGTTATTTTTGCATCAAATGGGAGGATTTGATGGAGAAAAAGCCAAAGAAATCTATCACATTCCTGAAAATTATGAACCCGTTGCTGCGATCGCCATTGGTTATCCTGGCAATGTAAATCAATTAGAATCAGATTTACAAGAGAGAGAATTATCCCCCCGAAATCGTAAACCCTTAGAAGAATTTGTCTTTCAGGATGATTGGGGAAATGCTTACTTTTAAACAATAAATAAGCAAAAGTGCTTCTCCCAAGAGAAGGGTAGAAGCACTTAACAGAGGAATCAAACAACAATTTTGACACCAAAAGAACTCAGAAAGGACAATCATCCTCATCATCTAATTGCATATCCCATTTAGCAGCTAAAACTTGAGTTACCATTGCTTCCAAAGCAGCAGCATCAAGGTTAGAATTACTGTCTGGTATTGGAGAAGAATGGGTAACAGGAATCAGCCGTAAACGGCGGTTATCCTGAATTAAATCAAAATAGGCTGTTTGAGTGTCTGACTGCTGAAGCTGTAGATAATCGAAACTTTGAACATTGAGATAAAGAGAACGATTCGCTACAATAGTTGCTTGATGGGGATCACTAAAAACTTCAACAATCCACCCCTCTCCTTCACTCTGTAATTGTCCATCAAGGGTGTGAATATAACGCACCCGTCCGAGATCGTTAAGGATACGTTTGATATCTTCGGCATTAATAATAATCCCAAAGTCAATAATGCAGGGAGCGGGAAATGGCTGTGAGGTATGGTCGTGACTCATAAGAAATTACCTTCAAGCGCGACTATCTAGGCCAGTCTGGAGTTAAGATCCCTGGTCTTCGATTGGCCTGTAAGAGTGATTAGGGCTATGACATAATATTAACCTAATATTCCCTGGGGATTTCCTAAACTTTGAATAAATTATCAATAAATTAAGTATCGTGAAGATTAATGCTCAAAAAAATTCAGAACAAATTTATTGATTCCTTAACATCTCTGTTAGGGGCGATTACTTTTTATACAATTCTGCCCTTACCTCCCCATTGGCCCCTAAAATTTCAACGCCTGGCCCGTTGGGCCCCCCTCATTGGCTTAGGATTAGGGGGTTGTTTAGGATTAGGGGATGAACTCCTAAAATTGGTCGGGTTTCCTGTCGGGGTAAGGAGTGCATTAATTATTCTCTTGGGCATTGCCATCACCGGGGGATTGCATTTAGATGGGGTTATAGATAGTGCCGATGGTTTAGCCGTTACCGATCGCCAAAAACGGTTAATTGTCATGCAAGATAGCGTGACTGGGGCCTTTGGCGTGATGGCAGGAGTGAGCGTTATCGCCTTAAAAATCATCGCCTTGGGGGAAATATCTGACTATCGTTGGTGGGGTTTAATGGTGGTAGCAGGATGGGGAAGATGGGGACAAGTAAGCGCGATCGCCTTTTATCCCTATCTCAAACCCACCGGAAAAGGGGCCTTTCATAAACAACAAATCCGTCTCCCCCAAGATCTCTTTTGGGGGTTTTTTCTGCTATGGGGGATGAGTGGACTATTAACCTGGTTAAACCCTGATTTATGGGGGTTAGGGGCAACGATAGGACTAATGGGAACCGCGATCGCCTTGGGGGTTGGCGCATGGTTTAATCAGCGTTTAGGGGGTCATACAGGGGATACCTACGGTGCCGTAGTAGAATGGACAGAAACCCTAATTTTATGTGTGTTAACCCTGGGGTTTAGCGAGTGACAGGGCGTAACCGCGTCACCTTTAAGCGAAAATTGCCCCCTCCCGTTTCCCCAAAGGCCCGGACACGGATGATATATTTGCCAGTTTCCGTAATGCGAGAAAATAACAGAGAATTGGTACTCCCATCAGGGCCATCATCATTTTCGGCGATGGTTGTGCCATCTTCTCCGATCAATAAAATAACACTATCAAATTCCTCTGACATGAGATCAATGGCCACTTGATCTCCCTGTTCGAGATCTACCAGATAATCCTTAGCAAATCCCCCTTCTCCCGTAGGAATATCCTGAACAGTCAGGCGATCTGAGACTTCTGCATCAGATTTGAGAGGAATTGGATTATAAAGTCGTTGCTGTCCTCGGACTGGTAAGGCCGTGAATCCCAAAACTAAAGAAAATAAAGCGATCGCCAGGCCACGAAAGGAAGATTTACCAAACAAATAGCTCATAAAATCTATAACATGATGCGTAAACGGACTCCATTATAATCACAAGTCCCTAGGAGAATAATAACCCCAGATGCAACTTAGTCTTAGATCTGCCCGTCTACTCCAACCAAACGCTCTTAAGATTCTCATCGGAATCGTTTCATTAAATTCAATTTAAAATCGGAAAAGTTCTTACTTGAGGAGATTATGACTGCTGCACGCGATTACTCACCCACACCATCCCGTTCCCGTTCATCCCGTCGAAGAAGACTCTCGGCCCCATCTAATGCTTCTCAGTCTTCCCCTCGTCCTTCCCAGGTAACTCCCCTCCCCCAAACCTCTCAACAACTCCCCTTAGCACTCCAATTTCTCTTATTAGTGCAGAAAAGTTCCACCACTATTACCTGTTGTTTAGTGATGATCACCCTGGCCGTCTATGGTTGGACGGTTTATGCACCCACCCTTTGGACAAAAGAATTTTCCAAACTCAAAACCTTACAACGCAACGAACGTCAACTTGCCTCGACAAATGAAACCTTAAAGCATAAAATGGCACAACAAGCGGAACAACCTGGCTCTGGTTTAACTGAACCGAACCCCAATCAATCCCTGTTTCTGTCCCCGGCTGAGGTTCCTAAGACAAGTGTTCCTGTCACCCCCACTTCAACCGAAGCAGAACCCCTAATGCCAGATTCTCCCATTGCCTATTAATCGGGAGAGGGGAAATCGGCAATCGGAGGAGTTGGCTCAGTTACAATAGGCGAAACCATTGAAGTCTATTTATTCCTAACTTCTTACTTCTACCTTAAACCTTCATTCCTACTCCCCACACCTGAACAGGCCATGCGTAACTCTCGGTTTAAACAACGTTCTAGTCGTTCAAACAGTCCATCTTCTCCCAAATCTGTCCCTAGGGGTCGTTTCTCGCGTCGTATTGGGACTAAAACCCAATCCTCCAAAAAAAACCAACCTACTCCCTTACCAAAATTTCGCTTATTAATGGTTTGGGGAGTGCTTGCTTTGGCCATGTTGGGTTTAAGTTGGAAAATTTATCAGTTACAAATTGTTCAATCTCAAGAGTTAAAAGAAAAGGCCCGTTCACAACAAACTGTTAATATTCGCCCCTATATTCCCCGACGTTCTATTATTGATAGTGAAAATAATATTTTAGCAACCGATCGCCTCGAATATATTCTTTATGTCCATCCGATTCAATTTAAACTGACTCAAGCAGAAGTGGCTGCTAAATTAAGTCCTATTTTAGAAGATAAAACCCCACAACAAATCATAGAAAGATTTAAAGAGCGTAAAACAGGAATTCCTATCGCACGGGGGTTAGCGGAAGGAGTTGCTGAGCGGCTTAAGGCCCTAAAACTAGATGGGGTAGAAGTCAATGAAACCTATCGCCGCTTTTATCCTCAAGAAAATGTGATGGCCGATGTGGTGGGTTTTGTGGATAATGAACGACAGGGCCAAGCGGGAATTGAATTGAGTCAGGAAAAGCTGTTAGAACGGGATTTAATGAGTCTTTATGTGCAAAGAACTGCTTTGGGTTCTATTATGCCCACTTCTCTCCCTTCTGACTTACTTAAATCCAATGATTGGCGGGTACAATTAACTATTGATATGCGCTTACAAAGGTCTGTCCGTTCTGCCCTACAGCAACAATTAAAGAAATTTAATGCTAAACGAGGGGCAGTCATTGTGATGGATGCAACGGATGGTTCTTTGTTATCTTTAGTCTGTGAACCGACTTTTGATCCTAATCAATTTTATAAGTCTAAGGTAGAATTGTTAAAAAATTGGACAGTGAGTGACCTTTATGAACCAGGTTCGACTTTTAAACCTCTTAATATTGCCTTGGCCCTAGAAGCAGGGGTAATTGAACCGAATACGGTTATTTTTGATTCGGGTTTGGTGACAGTTGATGGCTGGAATATTTTCAACGCATCTAAGACAGGAAACGGCTCTATTAATATTGCTGAGGTGTTACAAACCTCTAGTAATGTGGCTATGGTTCAGATCATGCGAAGGTTGAATAAAGAAGATTATTATAAACGCTTACAAAAGCTAGAAATTAATCAAAAAACAGAGATTGATTTACCTGGGGAAGTATCAGGAAGATTAAAAAATAAGGATATATTTATGAGTCAGGGTATTGAAGTAGCAACCGCCTCTTTTGGTCAAGGTTTTTCTTTAACACCCATGAAGTTAGTACAATTACATGGGGCTTTGGCCAATGGGGGTAAATTGGTGACTCCTCATTTAGTCAAGGGCTTAGTTGATGTGGAAGGAACACTACACTGGAAACCGAATTATGAGACGAAACAAATTATCTCCCCGAAAGTGACAAAAGAAGTCGTGGAAATGATGGAAACTGTGGTTAATACCGGGTCAGGGAAAGCGGCGAAAATTCCTGGTTATCGTATTGGTGGCAAAACTGGAACCGCCCAAAAAGCTGGCCCGAGAGGGGGTTATTTGCCTAATGCCAAGATTACCAGTTTTGTCTCAATTTTGCCGATAGAGTCCCCTAAATACGTGGTCTTGGTGGTGGTGGATGAACCGCAAGGGGGCAATACCTATGGGTCAACGGTGGCCGCCCCTGTGGCTAAGTTGGTGATTGATACGTTAATTTCTTTGAAGGGAATTCCCCCCTCGAAATAACATGGCCCAGTTAAGCCATCACCTCATTCGGAATCCTTGGTAAGATGATGATGTAAGGCCTGAAGTCCTAACACATAGCTTTGGGGGCCAAATCCACTGATCTGTCCAATAGCTACCGATGCTAGATAGGAATGATGGCGGAAAGACTCTCGCTGATAAATATTGCTCAGGTGGACTTCAACCGTGGGAATTTTCACCCCCAACAGGGCATCTCGTAGAGCAATACTCGTATGGGTATAGGCTCCCGCATTGATTAAAATTCCCAAATGCTTGCCCCAGGCACCATGAATGGCATCAACTAAGACTCCTTCATGGTTTGATTGCATCGTCGTTAAACTGACGTTTAACTCCTTTGCTATCTCCGTCAAACGGCTATTAATCTCATCCAGGGTTAGAGAACCATATAGACCAGGTTCTCGCCTTCCCAACAGATTCAGATTAGGGCCATGAAGCACTAGAATACTTAACGGTTTCAACCCTTTGTTCGACACGAGGAACTTCTCAACTTTAGCGACGACGTTGGCGGTCATTCACGGGAATTGGAATTAACTCTGGTTCGGGTTCCGCTTGCGGCCCTAACAATGTCTCAATGAGTTTTTGGGCCCATTCTTTCAATTTTTCGAGAACTTTTTCCAAATAGTCCATCAGACAGACGGCTCCTCTGATACGGTGGCTTTTCTATGACGGCCTATCACTGCTAGAACAGATACAAACATTATTTTGTATCTATCGTTACGATATCAGTTATTAGCAATGACAAACTTACGTAATCAACGAGTTTATATATATGTTAAGTATAGCATAAGGTTTCTGAAGATGGGCAAAAATTCGGGATTTTCTTGCTCGTCCTTAACTTCTCCCTCACCTCTAACCCTTTGTTTATCTGCAATATTGTGCATCTGGAAAGAACATTTTCCCTTCAAGTAAGCACATTACAGGTATAAAATTTGGCTAATCCTACCGTTACTATCATTCATTAATATACAAAAAAGTAGTATGGTTTGTCAACCCCTTGCTCTCGTTTCTTAATGAGAATATTTATCATGATATTTGTTCGTGATGAACATTTTTGAGGTATTTTGTATTGAATGTTGCAGTTTTGGATGCTAAAAATAATATTTAAAATACAAATATGTTACAAGCAAATTGATTGTCAAATATGATGGGACATTAAAATAATTACTTTAAGCTGATTCTAAAACTCTAACATGAAGCACTTCATTATTCATTAAAGACTCAATTTGTGATTCAGCAACAGTAACAACAGCAATAGTGTCTCCCACAGCATTAAAAACTTCAAGACTATAACCATCTTCTCCATTTTTAACGGGATGATATTCGACAATGGTTGCTACATCTCCTCGACATAATTTATAGTTTGGTAAATCTTCTTTTAAGGCGATTCTTGAAAATAGTTCAAATTTCATGATTTAATTGACCGATTAGGATAAAGGGTAATAAACTTAGTTTGTCCAGAATCAAATTCTATCATCCATATTGTAACAATTTCTAGACTGACTCCATTTAAACCTGTCAAAGTTCCTCTAATTTCGTATTTATCCCCAAAACGATCTGTTTCTGTGTAAACAGCATCTAAAAGCAGAATTTGTTCCCTTAAATCTCTTTGTAGTTGTTTGGCAGTAGTTATTGTATATCCTGCTTTTGCCAAGAATTTAGATTTATCATCCTCAGCTTTCCAACGCAGTAAATATTGAGTTATCTTAGCTTCAGCAATAATAGTCTCTTTAGGCAATTTCATGTTTTTTTAGACAATTCTAAGATTGCCCATTATAGTAAACATAAGACATGATGTTTGGTTTCATCCCCTTCGACTATCGCTCAGGAAACCGCCTCAACCCAACCTACAATATCTGCGATCACTGACACATTTAAAAGCGAAATTGTACCGAAAAAATTTCTCTATCTGAGGGATCAAATGATAATTCTAACAATATAATCATTTTTCTATATCATAACTCTAAATTGTTTTCATTACCTCTTATACCATAGAGTGGGCAAAATGCCCACCCTACCGATTAATTTGCACAAGCAGTACAACTATTATCAGACTCTTTAAAATCGTCTTTTTGTACCGTTCTGACGTAATAAATCGCCTTACAACCTTCTTTCCAAGCTAACATCAAACTATCAAAAATATCCTTAGCGGTTAAACAACGTTCGGGTTCATTCGGGAAGTAAACACCTTGATTCAAATTAAACAACAATTCCATAGAAATGCCTGTATCTATCCACTGTTGAATTGTTGCTACTGCTTTGACGACTTTTTGTTGATCTAAGGTCTTATTTTCAGGATAAAACCAAAATGAATCATTAATAAATGGGGGGGCAATGGGAACTGTACCTTTGGCCCATTTATCATAGAAGAAACGACTATAAACAGGGAGAATACTTGCTGTACATCCTTGCACTAATGAGGAGGAAGTATTAGGGGCGATCGCCGTAATATGGGAGTTACGAATGCCATGAGTTTTAATGTCTTCTGATAAGGTTAACCAACGCTCTTTTTGATGGGCATTTTCTAAGAACCATTCTACAGGTTTTGACCCAATTAATTTACCTTTACTCCAATCACTTCCAGCAAAGGCATTATAAGGACCTCTTTCTTTTGATAACTCCATAGAAGTTTGAGTACACCAATAACCCACTTCTTCAAATAATTGGCTAATTTCTGTTAAGTTATCATAGGTTAAACGCCTTTTAGCTAACCAGTCTGCTAACCCCATTGCTCCAACGCCAATCGTACGATATCGATTATTATGATTCTTCGCATCTTCAAAGGGAGGGTTAGTAATATCAATGGTATTATCGAGAATACGAACCGCTATGTTACATAAATAATCAATTTCTTGATCCTCAATATTAGCTAAATTAAGACTTACGAGGTTGCAGCAGTGGCTTTCTTGTCCTGGGGTAACATTTGAGAAGCTCTCAGTGCAAAGGTTAACACCAGGAATATAACCGACGTGCTTATTAGGATTTGCCAGATTTATAGTATCTTTAAAGGCTAAATAGGGCATACCTGTTTCTACTTGCGATCGCATGATTGTTTTAAACAATTCACGGGCATTCACTCGCTTATACAGGGTGATTTTTCTGCCTAATTCTGCCTCAATTAAGCGATAAGCTTCCTCAAACTTTACGCCCCATAATTCGGCTAATTCAATGCCTAAATTTTTACGAACTTCATAAGGATCAACTAATGTCCATTCCTGCTTATTTTCTACCCGACGCATGAATTCATCCGTCAAAATTAACTGCGGAAACACATCATAAGCTTTCCGTCTTTGGTCGCCATTTTCGGTCTGTATTTCCAAAAATTCTGGTACATCTAAATGCCAAATATCTACCCCAACGGTAACAGCCCCGGCCCGTCTTCCCCCTTGGTTAACGGCGATCGCAGTATCATTCAACAGTTTAATCCAAGGAATGACCCCACCAGAGGCGTTGGGTTTACCCATAACCGAACTTCCCGTGGCCCGAATACGACTAACATTGACCCCCACACCTCCGCCATTTTTAGAGATTCTAGCGGTGTTGGTAATCTCTTCAAAAATGCTCTCTAAGCTGTCATCAACCGACAAAATAAAGCAACTGGTCAACGACCCCCCTGGAACCCGTAAATTAGCTAAAATTGGGGTGGCTAGGGACACTTTACGACTGGCAATGGCCTCGTAAAAACGCCGCGCCCAAGGGAGACGATTTTCGGGGGTTTCTACCATCGCTAATAATAAAGCGCAGGTTAAGATTGCTTCTTGGGGGAGTTCTTGGGGTAACAAGTAGCGACTGGTGAGAAGAACGGCCCCAGCATAGTCATAGTCAGTATCCCAGTCAGAATTAATCCAGGAACCCGCTTCCTGTAATTCTGTCTTAGAATAGGTTAAGAGGCGTTGATCGTAGCTTCCATCCTCTACCTTAGTCCTGGCAGTTGTTTCATAATTCCCGTATTGATAACCGCGACTGACTAGGGTATCTTTCCAAAGACTCCAAATATGCAGTCTTCCCGCCACATAACGCCAGTCTGGTTCTTCGGGACTACACATTTCCAAAGCGCAGTTAATTAGGTTATCCTGGATCTCCCTGGTGGTGATGCCATGACGTAAACGGGTGGTTAATCCGGCTTCTAATGCAATTGTATTAACTTCTTTACCAGCACAGGCCCAGTCTACTACTGCCCGAATTTTACCGATATTGAGGGCAGTCCAAGAACTATCCCGTCGGATCACTTGAATTTTACTCGTTCCTAGCTGTGAAGGGTTGCCAGAATGAGGGGTGTGGGTGTCTCCAAGATGGGTTTGATGGGGGGAAGTTAAAACTGTCGGCTGCATCATTTACACTGCTAGGACTAAGGGTAAAAAACTAATAGTTTTGTACTGAAAAAATAACTAAATTTGTGCCAATTAAAATTAGGACACTTTTCGTTTATACCACAGATATGGTGTAATGTCCCGTTAAATTTTGGAATGTTTACTCTATATGTGGGATATTAGGATAGCTTTTTTTTTAAGTAATGGTTGTGATTTGGAATACATTACATAACTTATCAAATAGCGTTTTGGTAGAGTCAATTCATTAATTGACCCTACGGGTAGTGCTGGTGTGTAGATAGCTGAGGTTAAACTTATTACTTATTACTTAACACTTATCACTTCTGAAAAAACCTGTCCCGACTGACTTCTAAGTTTAATATCCATAGGGATCATCAGGAGTGGGAATGGTGGTTATGGAATCAGCAGATAACACTAATTGACGTTTTTCTGTGGGGGTTTCTTGCATGGTTTGGCTATCAATAGCAAGGGTTTCTGTCATCATTTCTCCTTCTATTTCTAACCATGTATCTGCTGGATAGTTACTGCGATCGCGGTCTAATTTTACGGGCAGGCCGACGGGATAAGCATCTACGGCACAACAAGTCAAGATGAAACGACTTAAAAATATATAATTTTCGGGGAGAATGGGAGAATGTACTACAAATCCGGTAACTTTGGCTTTTTGTCCCTGGTAAGCGTCGGGTTCAGGATAAGCATTGAGGGTTCTGATCCAGTCAATCAGCGATCGATCTTCTGGTTTCACGTTAGCACTAAAGCTTTCGGTTTGGGCTTGGGTGACGGGTAATGATTCAGAAATGCCTCGTTGTAGGGCTACTTGACTGTTAAAAACGACGGGAGGGATAATAAACCCGGCTACTGCCGTGATAATTAAAAGGCTACTGCCCCACCCTGGAGGAAATAGGGTGATATGTTGTACCGTTTCCCCGTTATTAGATTTTTTTTGTAAGTCTTTAAGCCATAGCCGCGCTTTAACTATGCCTAACAAAACTAACAAAATACTGGTGATGAAAACTAGCCAAAAGTAATTAGGATGGATCAGTAATCTTAATTGGCCACTGATCCAATATTTAAACAATAATGCGCCCCAAATCAAAATTGCCAGCACGTCTAACCCTGGCAACAGGCGTTTTAGCTTAAGGGAGGGTTTGAGTCTGGATAATAGATTCATGGGTAATTAATTTTTGATCTTTCTATCACAGCAATTCTAAAAGAAATAACTATGACATAAGACCAAGATAAAGGTTAATTGCGCTGCTAAAGCAAAAAGATACATGATCATTCGGGGTTTGAAAATTGACAGCATTAAACCAATGGCTTTAATGTCAATCATCGGCCCAAATACGAGAAACGCTAACAGAGAACTGGTGGTAAAGGTAGAGGCAAAAGATAAGGCAAAAAAAGAGTCAACTGTTGAACAGATAGAAACAATGGCCGCTAATAGCATCATTGCTATGATAGAACTAATGGTGCTTTGTCCCAAATTGAGAATGATTTCACGGGGAACAAATACCTGAAGACAAGCGGCGATCGCACTACCAATAATTAGCATTCCCCCTAATTCCCGTAATTCTTGGCTGACATTTTCTACAAATAGCCCTAACCGTTGGGTAAATTCCCCTGACTGGTTGCTAGATAAACTGAGGCCCCCGGCTGACATTTCTTCCATTTTTAAGGGTGTTCCTGCTGTACCCAGTAAAAATGTGCCTGACTGTAATAATACCGACTCGCTTTTAGCCTCATTTTTGTCAGGATAACGGGAAAATTTAGGACGACGGGAAATTGTGGTGATCCGTTGGGCTAATAATGGCTGTAACATGGGGCGGGGATCTTTTTGTACGCTGAAGATCCAACCAATGGTAATGGCGATCGCCAAGGAAAATACTACCCGAAAGACGACAATTTCTGGTTGATCTCGAAAGGCCACCCAGGTTGACCAAATTACAATAGGATTAATGGTAGGAGCCGCTAATAAAAAGCCAATGGCTGCTGAGTTGGGCATTCCCTGCATTAACAGTCGTCGCGCTACAGGCACGTTACCGCATTCACACACCGGAAAGAGAAACCCGATACAACTTCCGGCTACAGCCCCTAAGAAGGGATTTTTGGGCAGGATAGCAATTAATTTGCGCTCGTCAATAAAGATAAGTAAGGCACTGGAAAGGGATACCCCTAACAACAGAAAAGGGAAAGCTTCTACCAGCAGACTGAGAAACAAAGTAAAGGCGTTGTGTAGTTGAGTCATTAGATTATTGCCAGATCAGGCTGGTTAGAGTCTTTGACGTAATTTCGGCGGATAAAGATTCTGAATTAACTTAGGTTGATCCCTAACTTGTTTAATAATTCCTTAATATAACTTATTCCTTGTCCTAGTCTGTCCCGAAACAGGACTGAGCCTATGTCCAACTTAGTAATAATACCCGATTTTCCTCCTTATGTACGTTGGCGTACCGACAAAATGTTTTTTATAATAGGAGTATGTACGGGTATACCAAATAACAACTTGTACATTATGTATGGCTGTTGTTTTAGACTTTAGTTGTTCTCTTTCCCCTAATTATTGGTTCTTGATTAGAAATCCAATTAGGAGTTGTTTTCACAATGTTTAAAAGATGAAATCGGCAAAACTAGCCCAAAATTCGTGTCCCAAACCAAATCAAAATCCGGTAATCAACTTATTGATGCTTTACCCTTACAAGAATCTAGGCGATTAACGCCTTACTTCAAGCTGATGTATCTCGACAGTGGGACTATTTTGCACGAACCTGGAGAAATTCTTGAGTTTGCCTATTTCCCTATCGGGGCGATGATTTCCCTTGTGTCCATTATGGATAATGGCGCAACGACAGAAATGGGTTTAATTGGCAATGAAGGGTTTGTTGGTCTTCCAATTATTTTAGGGGGAGAGCAGACCATAAGTCGAGGCATTGTGCAAATGGATGGAGAGTCCTTGAAGATTAATGGTTCAATCTTAAAAAAAGAGTTTCAGCGAGGACTAGAATTACAAGCATTGTTGCTGATTTATACCCAAGCCCGATTAACTCAAGTGGCACAAACATCCGCTTGTAATCGCCAACATTCTATCAGACAGCGTCTCGCTCGTTGGTTGCTCTCAGTCTATGACTGTGTGCTTGAAGATGAGTTGCCCCTGACTCAAGAATTTATGGCGAATATGTTAGGTACAAGAAGGGCGGGGGTAACAAATGCGGCTAATGAATTACAAAATGCTGGTTTAATTAGTTATAGTCGGGGCAAAGTGCATATTCTTGATCGTAAGGGATTAGAAGAAAATGCCTGTGAATGCTATCGCGTAATTCAAAATGAGTATATTCGTTTACTTGGCTCGAAACGTGGTTAAAAGTAAATGTTAAGTTAAATTGGCTATGTACGATGCCGTACAGTGTTTTTTGCTATTTATCCCTACAATTAATTATGGGATAGTTGAACAAAAAACTTTACTTTATTAATGGTTTAAGACGCTTTCAGATGGTCAATTCTTTTTTGCCCATTTTACGCCAAACATTCTCATTCAACAGAATTTATCCTCATTTTATTCTGTTTATTAATTACTCAGGAGTCCCGAAGATTATGGCTTATGAAATTGTTAATTTAACCTCAATTCTTGTCCACAGAGAAATCGAAGATTTCTTAGCAGAATATCCTCCAGGACATCCCTATCAAGTCTTTTTTTCTCTTTCCTATTTTCGACAAAAGCTAATGGCTCATATCCTCAGCGAAATTCCGAATCGTCATACGGTTGTAGAGGATGTTCAGTCACTGTCAAATGGTAGTGATTATCTTCGTTTTTCTTTAGAAGAAAGACTCAAAATTGAAACCTTAATTGCCAAAGAAATTCCCTATATCTTGAATGAAGATTCTACCATCAGTTCTGTAAAAATTGTTGCCGAAAAAGCTCCAGTCAATCACAGTTTGATTTGGGAAGAAAATTACAATTAAACGTTTCCTAGTAACCGATGATAATCATTCTTAATCCAGTGATAACATTCACAAACGTGAGCTTCTAAACCTTGCCGATTGAGGATTGTAACTCGTCCCCGTTGATAATTAATCAGTCCTTGATTCTGCAATACTTGGGCTGCCTTTGTCACACTAGCACGACGCACACCCAACATTTGTGAAATAAAGATTTGGGTGAGAAATAACTCATCTTGTTCAACACAATCTTGTACTGATAATAACCAGCGACAAAATCTTTTCTGAATATCATGATGAGATTTACAGACAGCAATTTGCGCGATTTGATTTAATCGCACTTCGGTGTATAATAACAATAGTTTGTACAATGATTCTTTTTGCTGAAATTCTTGTATAAGAACTTCCGCATTAAGTTTCATAGCGGTACCAGCTACCTGTACAATCCCTAGATGGGCGGAATGATTTCCTCCCAAAATAATTGGTAATCCTACCATTCCTTCCTTACCAATCAAGCCGATTTCTGTTGTTGCATTGTCTGATAAAATAGAAACCAGAGAGATCATGGAAGAATTGGGGAAATACACCGATTCAATCTTTCCCTTGGGTTCATCCAGAATATAGCCTAGGGGAAGATCTGTTAATTCTAGGTAAGGGGCAATTCTTTGATATTCAACTTCAGGTAATGCTGCCAGTAATTGATTGTTGACACCGCGAGGGTTTTGAGTCATTTAGTTTTAAAGTGTTGGCTGACTTTACTGTCAGCAGGTTCGGAAATTTAACAGTTTTAAGTTGTTTCTGCCTAGGTAACTGTAGAGATGAATTACCTTAATACGGGAAATATTTCTTGTACTGAGATCTTGCACCTAGCTTGAAAAATCCGATTTTTTACCAAACAGTAACGAAGTAAATAGGGTTTCAGTCTTTAAAAATAGGGTTTTTGTAATTTTTAAATCATGGTGCAAGATTTCAGTTGTACATGGTTCATATATTCTATCACTAACTTAGCAAAATTGGGTCAATCCACAACGGGTTTCTTCCCTTGAATCAAAGTCACTGGATTTAAGGGAGAAAAGCGTGTTAAATTAGCAAGAGAAACTGAACGGGCTATGTGGAGATCGAGTAATTGATAATCCCAGCCCTTATTTTTTAACCAATTTAAGCTGATTCCTAAATTTTCTAAGGTTGCGACAGCAATAATTATCATACCTTGTTGGGTTAATTTTTGCTGACAAACTTCTAAAATATCAACTAGGTTGCCGCCACTTCCTCCAATAAATATCCGATCAGGGTTTGGTAAATTATTTAAGATATCAGGGGCTTTTCCTTGAATTGAAGTTATATTATTAACCTTAAATCTTTGGGAATTCTTATTGATTAAAGTAATTCCCATAGCTGTTTTTTCAACAGCATAAACTTGAGAAGTCGGACATAAACGAGCAATTTCTACCGAAACTGATCCCGTCCCCGCGCCAATATCCCAGATAATTTGGGGTGGTTTAAGACATAATTCTCCTAAAATAATCATCCTAATTTCTCGTTTTGTCATCAGTCCAGGACGATCTTCAAATGTTAAAAAATAGCGGTCTTCTATACCGAATAATGGTAATTTGTCAAGGGTAATTTTATCTAATTCAAGGGAATTTTTACGCAATAAAATTACTAGATTAAGAACAGCAAATTGATCGGGGTTGCTGGTAGATAAATCTTGGGGAGAAAAACAGGTTATTTTTTCTTTAGTATCTCCTAAGTTTTCGCATACCCAAATCTCATAATTGATCGGAATATTTAGACTTAAATAAAGACAGGCGATCGCTTGAGGGTTATTGATACTATCGGTGAGGACGGCAATTTTTTCAAGGCCCTGTTGTAAACTAGAGATTAACTCATCTAAATGACGACCATGACCACTAATAAGTTTAGCATCATGCCAAGGTATTTTAACACGACTAAAGGCTAATTGAAGACAACTGAGATGGGGATAAAATTCTAACTCTTGAGACTCAAAATGTTCTAAAAGTAATCTTCCTAAGCCAAAAAATAAGGGATCACCACTAACTAAAATAACAACTGATTGATCGGATTTATAAGTTTGTTTTAGACTGTTAATATCGGCCAAAAAATTGCTTGAAATTATTTTTTTTGCTGGATGGTTAGGGAAATAACTTAAATGGCGATCGCTTCCCAGTAATAAGTCAGCATCTTCGACAAGTTTTCGAGTATTTTCTATTAAGCTTTCTTGTCCATTTAAACCAATTCCAACGACGTTAATCATACTTAATTATTAGATTTTTTTTCTGCATTTTCAGAGGAAGAAACAGGTTTTGCTCCTGTATTACGAACATTAATGAATTTACCCAGTAACTCAAACCAAAATGACGATCCCATAGAAATTGCAACCCCACTAATTATCCATCCTGAAATCACAAAAAAAGCCTTTTTAATCAATGATAAAATACCTGTATTTAATTCCAGGTTACTACCCCATTGAGCTTGCAAATTATTCTGATCCCAACCGATAGGAAGAGATATTTTTTCTAAAGCAAGTTTTGTTTGTTCTTGAACACAATCTAAATCTTGACAACTCCTTTCTATAACAGAAGCATTTTCAACAATTGTACTTCGCAAAGCTCCATCTGTCGAGAGTCTATTAATGATGTGAAAACTATCAGCATTAACTGCAAAAGCAATGAAAAAACCTAGCAAAAAAGCAAATCCTTTTGCATTACGTTTATAGACTCCTGAAGCGCGTTCCATGGAATTATCAAACCACACTTCAAGTTCTTTAGAAAGCTGCTCAACATCTTCTTCTACTGTAGCTATTTCAGCTTGAGCGCGATAAGCAAGAGCAATAATACTGTCTTTTAAGGATGGGGGAATTTTGGTTAATTCTGCTTCAATTTTCTTAGCAATATCCTCGCCAAGTTCTTCTTTTAAATCATTAATTATTTTGTCCTTCACATGATTTTTTGCATCTAATAATTGAGCCAAATAAATTAAATTAAGCTTCATTTCTTTATAGAGAATATTAAACTCTTTCTCATCAAAAAAGATGTTTTTAATAGCAGCTATTTTTTGATCAAATAACTCTTGTTTTTCTGTATTAGGTGAGGATTGGTTATCAGCAATAAATTCATTAAATCTACTCTTAGCCCGCAGAAGACTGAGTTCTAAAGAATATTTTTTATTGTCAAAGTCTTTAGATATGTCTTCTAAGTTTTTATTGAAATTTTCTAATGCTTTTTCGTCTACTCCTTCAATTTTGCCCAGTCTCATAATTAATTTTTCTTGCAGTTTTTTAAACTTTAAACAACTAAATCTATGAGATAGTGTAGGGATTTTTAACTCTTCTAATAAAGTGACGGCAAAAGTTTTACAAGGAATATAAGAAGGGGCTGTATTTTGATCATTTACTTTTGAAAAAGGGCTAATAATTAATTTTAGTAAACCTGTGATTTTGTCTTTTGATTGATGATTAATACTTTTAATCAAAGGATTTTTATAAAGATTATCCACTAAGGCTTTAGTTTGTATTATATCTTCTTCCTCTTTAGAAGTTCCTAAGAAAAGATGTTCAATTGAGTTTTTGAGATGTTTAGCTCTCCATTGTAATAAAGTCGTAATGATTTCTTGAATTTCAGACGCAAATAAACTCAAGACTAAATAAATAAAAATTAAGCCGATCGCAATATCTAAAATTAAGGGAAGATTAAGCATTTTTCTCCGATGACTTACCCTAAATCATTATCTCAATAATAATCATAAATTAAAAATTTGCAAGTCAATTTAACATAAATTTACAGTAATGATTGCTTACTTTCCCACCCTAAAACTAATAAAGCATTAATAATAGCTGCTGCCACAGATGAGCCGCCTTTTCTTCCTTCTACTAGGATTTTAGGGACATCAATCTTTGTTAATGCTTGTTTAGATTCTAACACAGAAACAAAGCCCACAGGTGCGCCAATAATTAAGCTTGGTTTGCTATTTTTTGCTGTAATTTGTTGACACAAAGCAAGTAAAGCAGTGGGGGCATTTCCAATCACATAAATTCCATTAGGATAGGTTTCAAAACAAGTTAATAAACCTGTTTCTGTGCGGGTTTTTCCTGGTAAGGGTTGAGATGCTGCTTCAACAGCAGTTATGATGGGATTATTAAAGGTTTTTCTAACTAAATTAACAATACCTTGTTTTACCATTGTCACATCAGTAATAATAGGGGTTTTTTGTTGTAGGGAATTAATACCTGATTGAATTGCATCAGGACTAAATTTTAAGAGTTTTATAAAGTCAAAATCTGCCGTTGAATGGATGACACGACGAGCGATCGCATATTCTAATGAATTAAGATTATGTTCCCCTATTTCTTGATCAATAATGGCAAAACTTTGTTCAACAATGGGATGATTTAAGGAAGATTTAGTCATTAAATATACAACAAATTATTTTTCAAGTTGATTGGAGTACGCCATTAATTTGTAGAGGCATGGCATTAGTAACCTTACTCTTAAAACCATTAACTTATTATCGCCATGCCCTACGGTTTACATATCATACTGACTCGTAAAATGCTGTAATTAGAATCATGATGGTGAAATGTTTAGCAATGTACAATGGGTAAATATAATTAGCTTTGACTTAATGTTCTAATTTTTCTCTCAATTTTTGATCATCTTCTTGATAAATTGCTTGTTCTCGGTTAATAAAAACCTCAGCCAAAGCATAGTAAGCTTCCTCCCATGCTGCCATAATTTCTGGAGTAGCAGCATCTTGTAAAACATCCTTCATAGCAGCCAATAAAAACTTACCCACCACCGGATATTGTTCCGCAATAACCCGACTATTGGTGTGACGATGGGCAATATGTTCTACTGCTGCGGCCAACTCATCTAATTTATCAATATGAGTCGCATAAGCATAGACAGAAGCCGCTAATTGACCAGGTTGGGAACCCCCATCTAAATGCTGCATAAAACTGGTTTCAAAGCCTAACTTATATTCCGGGCGATCGCTGAACATCAACTCATACATTCTAATCGTAATTTCGGTGCCTTTTTCCTTTAAAACGGGGGCTGTTTTCTTAACAATTTCGATTGTTTTTTGACTAACCATTTGCTTAAATTCTCTTTAATAGATAAATGAGTCATAGGATCTTGTGCTACCCAGCCTACCGGAAACTTATAACGAACTTCAAAATGTAAATGAGGATTTAAGATATCAGGTCGTCCCGTTGCTCCCACATAGCCTAACACATCCCCCACTTTCACCGATTGACCCATTTTTGCAGCAAAACGACTCAAATGAGCATAGCGGGTTTGTCGTCCATTGCCATGATCAACAATCACTAAAAAGCCATAATTACCCTCTTGGGCAACAAATACCACCATTCCCCCATCTGCTGCTAAGACAGGAGTTCCCACCTCAGCTAAAAGATCAACTCCCCCATGAAAAAAATTTTGTCCCGTCGTCGGATCAGTATGCCATCCATAAGCAAGCCCAACTGGGGCCACAGCAGGCAAAGGATAGCCTCTCAACCCCGTATAATTATCCGGCCGAGCATTAGTCCTTGATTCCCAATTCACCCCTGGAATAAACACTACTTTCGGGGTTTTCACACAGCCATTAATCTCAAATAAAACATCGGCCCGAATACCATAAGCCTTAGCCAAATCATTCCAGGTTGCCCCATTAGGTACAGTCACCCGAATACCATTAAAAGGCGGAATTGAAAGAGACTGCCCCACTGTCATCGTTCCCCCCTGTAAACTCGAATTAAATTGAATTAAGGTTTGGGGCAATAAATTGTAAGTCTGGGCAATACTTTCAATAGTTTCCCCTGGGGCAATAATATGACGTTGTAAGCGGGATAAAGCAGGAGTCTGACAAATTTCTGACATTGGACTTTGGGCCATGACAGAAACAGAAGAAAATAAGGGAACCAAGGACAGAAATAAGACCAATAACCGTTCACTACTCACTGATCTATAAAACCCGTAAAATACTCGGAATATCTGCGATCGCCTCTAGATTCCGAATTTCATCTAAGGCAGTACGGAAGTTACCCTCACAAACATTGTGAGTGACGACGACAATTTCTGCTTGTTCCTCTTGAAAGCCAATTTGTACCACCGACTCTAAACTAACGCAATGATCGCCAAAGGCAGTCCCTAAATGACCGATCACCCCCGGTAAATCTTTGGTAAGGAAACGGGCATAAAAGCGGGTTTCTATTTGTTCTATGGGAGTAATTTGGCAAAAATGCTGATGAACACAACTTAATAAGGGATCAAGGCTGTTATTAAGTCCGCTACTCTTGAGAATGGCCACAATATTCATGATATCGGAAACCACCGCGCTTGCTGTTGGCCCCGCCCCGGCCCCTGGCCCATAAAACATGACTTGTCCCAAGGGGTTGCCTTCCACTAAAACCGCATTGTACACCCCATTAATACTGGCTAGGGGGTGAGTTTTGGAGACTAGGGTAGGATGTACCCGTAATTGTAATTGATCGGAGGCTGAACCCCCTGATCCTTTCGCAATGGCCAGGAGTTTAATGACAAATCCTAGTCTATCGGCATAAGTGATATCTGCCGCGCTAACCTGACGAATACCTTCACAATGGACATCTTCCCGCTTTACCCGTCCCCCAAACCCCAAAGAGGCTAAAATGGCGATTTTATCGGCTGCATCTAACCCGTCTACGTCGGCGGTGGGATCGGCTTCAGCATAGCCTAAATTTTGGGCCTCGGCTAAGACTTCCCCAAAATCTGCCCCCTCTGTGGTCATTTGGGTCAAAATATAGTTAGTCGTGCCGTTGATAATGCCAATAATACTGGTGATCCGGTTGGCCCCTAGGGACTGTTTTAGAGGTTTAATAATGGGAATACCTCCCGCGACAGCCGCTTCTAAAAGAACGTAAACCCCCGCTTGATTGGCTGCTTCGTAGATTTCATCCCCATAACGGGCAATAACCGCTTTATTGGCCGTGACAACGTGCTTTTTCTGGGAAATAGCTTGTAAAATCAGCGATCGCGCTGGTTCGAGTCCCCCTAATAATTCCACCACAATGTCAATCTCAGGATCATTGACTACTGCTTCTAAGTCAGTCGTCATGATCTCTGGTAAGAATTGCACTTGACGGGGTTTATCCAGCGATCGCACTCCCACTTTATGAATCGTAATATCTTGTAATAAGGGGTTACGTCCCGCAGGATCTAAGATAATTTGTGCGGTTCCCGTTCCCACTGTTCCCAAACCGAGTAAACCGATCTTGAAGGCCACTTATGTTACTCCTGTTGTCGTCTTCTTGATCTAGATTAGCGGTTTGTTGTCCCTAGTTGTTGAAGATCGCTATTTTTTCTTTTTTTGATTATTATGTTTGATAAGCATAGGTTAGGAATATGGATTATAATTAACTTATTCATTAACTTAAAATATATTTCAACTTTTTTATGATACAAACCTCTAATAAATCCTTAACATTAGACGAATTTCTGCAACTTCCAGAAACGAAACCCACTCAAGAATATATCAATGGTCAAATTCTTCAAAAACCCATGCCCCAAGGAAAACATAGTCGCATTCAAGCCGAGTTAATCATCGCTATTAATGCTATTAGTAAACCACAAAAAATTGCTTATGCCTTTCCAGAATTACGCTGTACTTTTGGAGAAAGATCTATTGTTCCTGATGTAGTTGTTTTGCGTTGGTCAAGAATACCCTGTGATAAAGATGGAGATATTGCTAATATTTGTTTAACCTATCCAGACTGGACAATTGAGATTTTATCTCCTAATCAAAACCAGATTAAAGTTATGGGAAATATCCTTTATTGTCTCAATCATGGTACTTATTTGGGTTGGTTAATTGATCCTGAAACAAAATCTATTCTTGTCTTTCTTCCTCAACAACAACCCTTATTCTTAGAAAATTCAAAAGATAATTTACCCGTTCCTGAATTTTTAGCTGAATTAAAATTAACTGTTGGGGATATTTTTAATTGGTTAAAACTCTGAAAATAATGAATAAATAAAGCAAATTTATGATTTACCCATTAGCTATTATTTCGTAACCATTGACGGAACTCATTAACTAAAGCATTTTCTCCCATTTCTCCCCGTCTTTTAAGGAATCTTAAAATAAGCGACTTAGACAAAATAGGCAAAACCTTAGAAAATTCTTGTTCCTCATAACCTCCTTCCTTTAAACAATAAATAAACAATTCTTGACCATCAAACCGCCAGATTTCTCCAATTCCCAAAGCCTCATAAATACTTAAGCGATTTAAAGAACTACTGGTAATATCAATCTCAATAGCTAAATCAGGCGCAGGGTCAACATTAAAATCAAAATTGATTTTACCTCGTATTAATACCTCATTAGTGATGTAATAACACTCATCCGGTTCGATGCCTTTTCGTAAATCTTCTCTACTCAAAGTAGTAGAACAAAGACTTAATATTTCTAATCCTAATACCTCCGTCGTTGTTTGTACCAATCTTCCTAAAAACCCTTTATTGATTTCATGTTCAGGTAAAGGAGTCATAATTTCTAATATTCCTTGGTCATAGGTTAATTTTTTACTAGGATTTTCCGCTAAATCTAAAGCCAAACCTTGATAGGTTTCCCAACGTACTCCTGTTAATAGGATTCTGGTTTCTGTTTTTAGTAAAGTTTTTGTCATGATTTTTAAGCAATAAGTAACGATTAATAGTTAACTAACTTCAACCAATCTAATAAAATAGAATTAAATCGATCAGGACATTCATCATGAGGACAATGGCCAGCATGATCTAATTCTACCAAAGTAATTTTAGGATTTAATTGAGCAAATTGAGCCGCTAAAGAAAAAGGAACCAAACGATCTTGACGACCCCAAACTAATAATATAGGAATTTTAAAATCAGGTAAAACGTCCTTAACAACCGGGGCATAACCAGGCTTTCTTAACCCTTCAAACAACAAACAAAATGCCCTAGCAGCCCCTTCATCTTGGGGTGGAATAGCAATAATATCAACTAACTCATCAGTCACAGCAGATTTATCATAATAAGCTAACCCGATCCAAGGACGAATAATCTGAGGACGACGAATAATATTAAACAATCCTTTTAATAATAAAGGGGGCGCAAATAATCCTTCTATGGTATTAATAATAGGACGTAAAACCTTGGGAATCATTTCCTGTCTTAAAGAAACATCCGGTAAACTTAACATGACAATACTCGCCACCATTTCAGGGTATTTAGACGCGGCAGTTAAACACACCAAAGAACCGATAGAATTACCAACTAAAATAACAGGTTTACCAATAAAAGTTTGCCAAAAATCATGAATTTGTTCCACCCAAAGATCAATCGTGTAATCCGCCGCCGCTTTTTTTGATCCCCCAAACCCCAATAAATCTAAAGCATAAACCCGATAATCCTGCGCTAAAATTGGCATATTATGCCGCCAATGTTCGATCGCCGCCCCAAACCCATGAAGAAGAATCATGGAGGGTTGAGATTCCGTCAACTTTCCTGCCCCAGAGGGTAAAAAAGTATAACGGATGGGCCAACCGCGCCAAATCCAGTCCCGTTGCCGTCCGATCCGCATTTCCCAAGGTTGTTGATAACTCACCCACTTCGCCTGTCATAAATCTTTACACCTTTTCATTTTACGATAGTCCTAGGAAGGATTAAACTAGGGGAAAGACGGGAGGGTTGTCTCTAAAAAAGATAAGTCCCCCAAACTTAGAAAATAAAATTAATAAATCCAGACAGAACCTGGTAGAAAATCAGTAAAATAAAACAAGCTACTGAAAAGCATTAATCTACTAAAGTTCATTCATCCAACCGAGAGACATTAACAAACGCCTGTGATAGATAAAAGACGCACACAACGCGATCTCCCCAAAATCAACGAAAGAATCCGCTTCCCCGAAATTCGAGTCATCGATAGTGATGGCTCACAAGTCGGGGTAGTCACTCCTGAAGAAGCCTTAAAAATCGCTCAGGAGAGAGAATTAGACTTGGTTTTGGTTAGTGAAACCGCTAAACCCCCTGTTTGCCGAATTATGGACTACGGCAAGTACAAATTTGAACAGGAGAAAAAAGCCAGGGAAGCGAAGAAAAAACAGCATACTGCTGATGTTAAAGAAGTAAAGATGCGCTATAAAATTGACGAACATGATTATCAAGTGCGAGTCAATCAGGCCCAACGCTTTCTTAAATCTGGTGATAAAGTAAAAGCGACGATTACCTTTCGGGGTAGAGAAATTCAACACTCTAATTTAGCTCAAGATTTACTAGATCGCATGGCTAATGATTTGAAAGATTTGGCTGATATTCAACAGGCCCCAAAACGGGAAGGAAGAAACATGATGATGTTACTCAGTCCCAAAAAATTAAGTTAGGCTAATTGAAATCTTAAATCTGGATTGACAGGCGTGCTATGGTGCGTCTGTCTTTGTTTAATATAGGGAATACTGAATAATTAGGAGAATCAGAATTGATGATAAACAACAGACAAATGAGGTCTTTTTTAATCTTAACTCTGATAGGATTAGCAATAGTAATCTGTGTAAAAATAATGCCAGTTAATGCTAATTCTCAAGAAAGTTCTCAACTAATCACAGAATTACAAAAAAATCGTGAATTATGGCGATCGCAACCCCTCAAAAACTATCAATATAACTATCAACAACAGTGTTTTTGTCCCTCTCCAGGTAATACTCCTCTCAAAGTCTCGGTTAAAAATGGTAAAATTACTCAAGTTATCGACCTAAAAACCAATCAAGCGATCGCTGATTTAACATACCCCAAAACGATTCAACAACTATTTCAAATCATAGCAGAGGCAATTGAAAAAAAAGCGTATGAAATTTTAGTCACCTATCATTCTACCTTGGGTTATCCCACTCGTATCGCCATTGACTATCAAAAAATGTTAGCCGATGATGAAGTCACTTATACCGTCGAAAATCTCAGTAAACTTGATTAATGAGTCAAAAAAAATGATGATTAAACCGAGAGATGTCCAAGCTTGTCCCATTGGTTTTGAAACCATTGTTTTGCGATCGCGTACCTGGGATCGCTTAAAATTTGAAATTGAATATGGACTACAACGGGGAACTACCGCCAATTCCTATCTAATTCAAGCAGATAAAATTGCTTTATTTGATCCTCCTGGTGAATCTTTTACCGAGATTTTTTTAAAGGCAATTAAACAGCGCATTGATCCAAAAACCATTGATTATGTAATTCTCAGTCATGTTAACCCCAACCGAGGGGAAACTATCAAAGCCTTATTAGAAATTGCTCCTCAAATTACCGTAGTTTGTTCTAATCCAGGGGCGATGTTATTACCAAATATTTTATTACCCCAATTTCCTGAGCAATTAAAAGTAGTTAAAGGAGAAGAAACCTTAGATTTAGGGCAAGGGCATCAATTAGAATTTATTCCCACCCCAAACCCCCGTTATCCGGCCCAACTCTGTACTTATGATCCCAAAACAGCAATTCTTTACACCGATAAATTATTTGGGGCCCATGTTTGCGGTGATCAAATCTTTGATGAAGGTTGGACAGTTTACGCCGAAGATCGACGTTATTATTTTGATTGTTTAATTGCCCCTTATGGTAAACAAATTGCCACAGGATTAGAAAAATTAAGCCGTAAACCTGCAAAAATTTACGCCACAGGCCACGGCCCCTTAGTCAAATATGGGTTAACAGAATTAACATTCTCCTATGAACAATGGTTAAAGGCGCAAAAATCTCAAGAATTGAGTGTAGCCTTGATTTATGCCTCTGCTTATGGCAATACGGCTGTTTTAGGCCAAGCGATCGCCAGTGGGATCACAAAGGCCGGGGTTAGGGTAGACTCTATCAATGCAGAAGCGGCCGAACCCGACGAAATTAAAGAAGCAATTCGTCAATGTTCAGGCTTTATTTTTGGTTCCCCTACCCTTGGTGGCCACGCCCCGACTCAGATACAAACCGCCTTGGGCATTACTTTGGCCAATGCTGATAAAACCAAACTGGCCGCGGTTTTTGGTTCCTACGGCTGGAGTGGGGAAGCGATCGACCTCTTAGAAGGTAAAATTCGGGATGGGGGGTATCAGTTCGGTTTTGACCCCATCAGGGTTAAATTTACGCCCACAGAGGCGACTTTGAAAACCTGTGAAGAAGCAGGGACAGATTTTGCCCAAACCATCAAAAAAGCTCAAAAAAGCCGCAAACCTAAGTCTTCTGTTAATGAGTCCCAAACAGCGCGAACAGAACAAGCTTTAGGGCGCATTGTGGGTTCTTTATGTATTGTTACTTGTCAACAGGGAGAAGTAAACGGGGCGATGTTAGCTTCTTGGGTTTCTCAAGCAACCTTTAACCCTCCTGGTTTTACTGTTGCGGTGGCGAAAGAACGGGCGATCGAGTCTTTATTACATAAGGGTAGTTCTTTTGTTTTAAATATTCTTAAAGAAGGGAATCATTTGGGTTTAATGAAACAGTTTCTTAAGCCTTTTTCTCCTGGAGAAGATCGCTTTGCTGAGGTTAAAATTGAGACTGCTGAGAATGGTTCTCCTATTTTACAAGATGCTTTGGCTTATTTGGAATGTACTGTCGGCGATCGCATGGAATGTGGCGATCATTGGGTAATTTATGGAGTGGCGAAAAAGGGTAAAGTTTTAGAAGATGGTGTAACGGCTGTTCATTATCGGAAGTCTGGTAATCATTATTAATCTAAGGGGCGTTTGATAACGTAGAAATTATCTGCTCAAACCCTTAAGGCTTAAGCTACACAAACAAAACCCTTAAGGGTTTAATTTAGCCTCCGAAGGGAGGCTTAGTTTTTATAGTATCAGGCTTCAGCCTATCTCTAGGTATTCATTTAGCAGAACAAGTTCGCCATAATGAATATTATTAATCTAAATCTCAAACTCGTGGAGAAATAACAATGACAGATCCAATTACAATCTTAACAGCAAGCGCGATCGCTGATTTAGCTTTTCGTAAGTTTATTGAGTCGGGAACGGGGGAACTTGCTAAGAAGTTTACAGCAGAAGCGATCGCTCATCAGATTAATATTGGTAAAATTCAGGATAAACGACGATTGATTATTGCATAAATATTGTAGGAGCAAATTGCGTTTGCCCTAAAGTCATGATTAAAATTGTATGATTAAATGTAGTTTACCTTAAGCCTATTATTGATGAGTGTCATAAATTGAGGGCGAATGTAATTTGCCCCTACAGTAATGTATCAGCAAGCATTAGATAATAAACATCTCAATATTCTAAATACTTTATTTTGGTTAAAATTGATTAAATAATGGACTATAATTGATTTTGTGCATAAACATTGTAGGGGAAAATTGCGTTTGCCCTAAAGTCATGATTAAAATTGTATAGTTAAATATTGTTTACCCTAAGCCTATTATTGATGAATGCCATAAATTGAGGGCGAATGCAATTCGCCCCTATAGTAATGTATCAGCAAGCATTAGGTAATAAACATCTCAATATTCTAAATACTTTATGTTTTTTTAAATTGATTAAATGATGGATTATAATTGATTTTGTGCATAAATATTGTAGGGGCAAATTGCGTTTGCCCTAAAGTTATGATTAAAATTGTATGATTAAATGTGGTTTACCCTAAGCTTATTATTGATGAATGTTATAAATTGAGGGCGAATGCAATTCATTCCTACAGTAATGTATCAGTAAGCATTAGGTACTTAAGATTTTAATATTCTAAATACTTTATTTTGGTTAAAATTGATTAAATAATGGACTATAATTGATTTTGTACATAAATATTGTAGGGACAAATTGCGTTTGTCCTAAAGTCATGATTAAAATTGTATGATTAAATGTGGTTTACCCTAAGCTTATTATTGATGAATGTTATAAATTGAGGGCGAATGCAATTCATTCCTACAGTAATGTATCAGTAAGCATTAGGTACTTAAGATTTTAATATTCTAAATACTTTATTTTGGTTAAAATTGATTAAATAATGGACTATAATTGATTTTGTACATAAATATTGTAGGGGCAAATTGCGTTTGCCCTAAAGTCATGATTGAGATTGTATAGTTAAATGTTGTTTACCCTAAGTTTATTATTGATGAGTGTCATAAATTGAGGGCGAATGCAATTCGCCCCTACAGTAATATATCAAAAAACATTAGGTAATAAACATCTCAATATTCTAAATACTTTATTATGCTTAAAATTGATTAAATAATGGACTATGATTGATTTTGTGCATAAATATTGTAGGGGCAAATTGCGTTTGCCCTAAAGTCATGATTGAGATTGTATAGTTAAATGTTGTTTACCCTAAGCCTATTATTGATGAGTTTCATAAATTAAGGGTGAATGCAATTCATCCCTATAGTAATGTATCAGCAAACATTAAGTAATCAACATTTTCATACTTAAGACGCTTTACTTGGGGTAAGAATGTTACAAATGCGAATACTTCTGCATTGCGATACAGAAACATTGTTAAGCATTCTCTAAGCACTTGCACAACAAGCAGAGTTACCCGCGTTTAACACAGAATTAGCGTTGACTATGCTAGAACTATTAGAGAGCAATCCAGAATTATTGTCACAAGCACGAATATTAGTAGCGTCTTAACTAGGGTTTATTTGATTATGTGATGGACTATGATTGGTGTTTAATAATAGTTTGTTGTAATGCAAAATAATCATAGTATTCATTCAATCATTTTAATCATAGTTTAGACTGGTTATGTGATTATGTGATAGACTCTGAACCCCCTAATTGTACCTTCCACAACCTAACAACTCCATCATTATCCCCAGAAACTAAAAAAGAACCATCCCCACTAAAAGCGATACTATTAACACAATTAGTATGACCTTGAATTAACTGAACTAATTCCCCTGAAACCAAATCCCAAAGGGCAATCATATTATCTTGTCCCCCTGAAGCAATGTAATGGCCATCCTGACTAAAAGCCACACATTTTACATAACTCAAATGACCTTTAAACTTATGAATTTGTTTACCAGAAATAACGTGCCATAATCTAACCGTTTTATCCCAACTAATCGAAGCAACAAATTGACCATCAGGACTAAAGGTAACACCCTCTACATTATACTTATGACCTTCTAATTGTTGCACTTGTTGCCCTGAACTTACTTCCCATATTTTAACCGTTTTATCATCACTAGCACTGGCAATTAATTGACTATCAGGACTAAATGCAACCCCTTCAATATCATCTAAATGACCTTGAAGAATACGAGTAGGTTTACTTCCCTTAAGACTCGGCCACCCTGACGAAATATCCCACAAACAAACCTTTTTATCCCAACCTCCCGACGCAACCCATTGACCATTGGGACTAACAGCAACACTTCTCACCCAATTTTGATGACCTTGCAACACACGGGAACATTTACCGCTTTGGACATCCCATAACCGTAGAGTCCCGTCCCAACTTCCCGATACTAAACACTCACTATCAGGGGAAAAAACCACACTAGACACTGCATCTTCATGACCCCGCAGGATATGAACCTCTCGCCGTTCTATGATATCCCAGAGACGAATTGTCCAGTCATTGTTCCCTGTCGCTACCCAACGACCATCAGCACTACAAGCCACACTATACACCCAATTAGTGTGTTGATGGAGTTGCTCGACATTTTCCCCCTTGATCACATCCCAAAGACGTACAGTATAGTCAGCAGACCCAGACATTAGATAATTGTTATCGGGACAATAGGCGATCGCAGTAATAGAGTTCCAATGGCCTTCTAGTTGTTGCGTTTCTTGTCTATTTACTAAGGACCAAACCCGAATTGTTTTATCATTAATACTGGAACCAGAGGCTAAATATTGATCATTTTTAGCAAAACTTAAGGCCGTTATCCAGTCGCTATGACCTTCTAATACTTGTTGTAATTTACCTGATGTTACGTCCCATAAACGGATAGTGCGATCGCGTCCTCCTGATGCTAATAATTTCCCATTATGACTAAAGATTAAACTTTCTATGGCCCTGGAATGACCTTCTAAACATCGCCATTCTTGTCCAGATATAGCTCCCCAAATTCTAATAGTTCCATCATAGCAACCTGAAGCCACAAATTGACCATCTTCACTCGCTGCAACTCTTGTTACCCAACCCATCGGTTCTGCTAATTCATGGCGTTTTTCTCCGGTTTTAGTATCCCATAATATTAAGGTTTCATCGCAACTTCCAGAGACTAATAATGACCCATCTTTATTAAAAGCAACATCATTAATTTTTTTAGAATGACCTTGTAATTGTCTTAATAATTTTCCTTTTGTTAGATCCCAAAGATAAATATTTTGTTGCCAAACTAAGGCTAATAATTTTTGATTTTGACTCACCGTACCACCGTGGGTAGGACAGTCAATTTCCCAATGGGTAATATGGCTATTAAAATCGAGTAAAGATGCCCCTGCTGCGGACAAAACTAACACTTCATTATTATTAATAGGAATAACTTTTTTGATACATCCTTTACCGAGTCTTTGGGTCATTCCCTGTTGTTTTAATAAGGGCAAAATAAATTGTCCTTGTAAGGTTTCAATACTTTTAATCTCAATAGAAATATGATTATCATTGCTTTCTTGTCTTTGTTCCCACCATTGTTTTACAGTTTGTGGGCGATCTTTTCGTTGTATTTTTAACGCATTTGTAATCAATATATGCCAAGGGTATTCTAAGCCTTCTGGTTGCCAAGTATCACTTTCTAAGATGCGAGTCATGGCCGGTGGTGGTAACTTTCCCGTTAACATTTCATAGAGGATCATCCCTACTTCAAAAATATCACTTTCTGGGCCAACTTCTCCCCCTGACATAATTTCTGGGGCCGCATAGCATTCTGTAAAGGAACGAGTTCTTTTTCGTCTAGCATCCGTCGCTAAAGTCGCTGCCCCAAAATCAATTAAAATTAATTTATCATCGGGGGTTAATATCATGTTTTCTGGTTTTAAATCTAGATGATAAATACCTGCTTCATGAATGGTCATTAAAGCATAAACTAACTGTCCTATTAAGGTTTCTACTCTTTCAGGAGATAGTTTATTTTCTGGTTGGTTTTCTAATTCTTTTAATAAGGTTTTTCCTTGCACTAACTCCATTACTAAATAAGCTGTATCTCTTTCTTCAAATAAGTCCCTTACTTTCACAACATTGGGATGTTGTAACTGCGCTAAAATTCTTCCTTCGTCTAAAAAACGGTATAAACTTCGTTGATAAGCATCTCGATATTTTTGCGGAATAATTAATAGTTTTGTTTCTGTGTTTCGTGATGCGTATTCTACGGGATAAAATTCTTTAATAGCGACAGGATTATTTAATGCGCTATGATGGGCCCGATAGGTGATCCCAAAACTGCCTTTTCCCATCGCGTCATCAAGACAGTAAGTGTGCGATCGCAGTTGGGTTCCCTTGGGTAAGACTTCCTGTAACAATGATAATACCTGCGCCCCGCAGTTGGGACACAATTGGGTATTTTCGGGAAGATCATCAAGGTGACAGTTTAAACAGCGCATTTATTCAATTATTGGTTATCAGTGTTTAATATTTGGGGTAAAGAAGCATTCATAAATGGCTCACTATTCCTATCCCCCCTACTCTCCTTAAAAATGAGGATTTTTTTGCTCCCTTTTCTTGAGAATATCAACGAATTGAGACGATCTAGATCCCGATCTCTGCTGAAAACACTATTATTTAGAATATAGCAATTATGGTATTTATGACGAAGTTGCTGTTGTTTTCTTTGCAAATCTTTAATATTGTTCTGAAAATTTCTGTAATAACCTATATATGATCCTATAATTTAATCAGTGAATAATTCATCCCAAATATAAGGACACTTTTCCGGTAAATTCACAGAATAATCAACTAAAAATTCTCTTTTTGCCCTCTTATAAATTTTCTCTAAATCAATTTTAGCCTGGAGAGATGTCGATAGTAAATCTTCTAATTGTTCTTGAAAATTATTGATCTCTTTTTGCCAATGTTTTCTTGGTTCAAGATCTGGTAAATTATCTAATTTAAGACGATGAATTATAATTTGTTTAATTAAACTATTTGCTGTTCGTAAATCTGTTCTCCCCATACTTTCTAATTCTTTAATTAAATTCTCTAAATCAAGGGTAGAAAATTGACCACAACGTAATTTTTCTATGGTACTTCCTAACCATAAATAATAGTCTTTTTCATATAAAATGTGAAGGGATTTATCAATTGAACTTTTCATGAATTTAATATCTTCCTCCATCAATATAATTTTAACTAGACAATTGTTGTCTCTCTCAGCTAAACTGGTAACGAGTATGTATTAGTAGTATTTTGTAGTATATGTAGTATGATTGATCAGGGAGGAACAACTCAGCCACTGCGATCGCTAGAAGATGCCATAGACCGATGTCAAACCCTAGGAATGCGTGTCAGTCGTCAGCGTCGTTATATCCTAGAATTACTCTGGAAGGTGCAGGAACACCTATCGGCCAGGGAGATTTATGATCGCCTGAATTTAGAAGGCAAAGAGATCGGCCACACTTCAGTATATCAAAATTTAGAGGCTTTATCGAGCCAGGGAATTATTGAATGTTTAGAACGATGTGACGGGAGACTATATGGCAATATTAGTCATTCCCATAGTCATGTTAACTGCCTTGATACAGAACAAATTTTGGATATTCAGATTGAACTCCCGCCAGAAATTATACAACAAATCGAAGCACAAACGGGGGTAAAAGTTACTGACTATCGTATCGATTTTTATGGTTATAAACAGCCAAATTAGTCTAAACTAAACTAGGAATCAAGTAAGCCTTCACCCCGAAAAATTCGTGAGCGATCGCAAAATTAATCTACTTCTTGTTGATGATAACCCCATTTTTTGCTTAGGACTCTCAACGGCCTTAAGTAACTATTCCCAGTGGCAAATTATCGCTCAAACGGATAATCTGACAGATACTTTGACTGAGTTATCCAGGCATACAGTAGATCTCATGATTTTCGAGCCAAATATTGTTGATAAAACTATCACAATTCCTCAATTTTGTCAAGAAGTCAAACAAAATTATCCCCGGCTAAAAATTTGTTTATTCAGTAAATTAGTTAACAATTCTCAACTGCAAACCTTGAAAGAATTGGGAATAGAAGGGTATTGTCATAAAGGTATTCCGATTGAAGATTTAGTTAATCAATTAGATAGAATTATCCAAGGGGAGACAGTTTGGCCGAGTTTAATGGTACCGACTCAACCCAGAGAAAGAATTGCTCATCAACCCTGGTTATCTCGTCTACAAAAATCAGGTCTTGCCCAGATTGATGCGAATATAAACATCATTAATCAAACCCTTAAACAGAGTCCTTTATCTAAGCTAGATCGACTATTTTGGCAAGGCAGAAAACGGGAACTTTTAGCGGCTCATTGGTTAGTAGAAAAATTAATTCCAGTTGAAGTAATTGTGATTAATTCTGAACTATTTTCTCCAGTTTCATCTACTAAGATAAAGCCGTCAGAACCCTTAGAAATAATCCCTTCAATCACTGAATCTACTAACAATTTAACCATTTTTAATAGTACCTTTGATAAGCTGCAAGGTAATCTTAATAATTTAACCAAGATTCCCATAGAGATTGATATTCTTAAACCAGAAATCAAACAAGAATTACTGCTAATTATTTTAAATCAATTTCGTCGTATTTTACAAGATTTAAAATTTGTGGAACCCTTAGCCAAACAATTATCAGAAAATACGGCGGTTGTCCTCCAAAAGATATGGCGAGAATCTGCCTTAACTTTTCTAGGAAAATATTGTGTTGAAAAACAAAAATTTCGTCTCGAAGACATTGAAGACATACTCAATGATTATGAGATTCAGGTAGAAGAAGACATACTCAAAAAAATTCCATTTGTCACAGAATTACTCGATTACTTACTCTTTGAAAATCATCTTATTGTAGAACAAGTTCCTTATCGTCCCGACTCACCAGAAGCCATTGAACAAGGGGAAAAATTTCTACAACACCTCATCATTCAAGTCGCCAACGGTATCACATCTCTCATTTTAAACAACTTTTCGGACAATGAATCTATCAAACAAAAACTCTATAATATAAAAATGGCATCCTCTAGAGAGATCGCTAGATTTCGCAATCAACTGGCCTGGCAATATCGCCAAGAACAATACTGGGGAGAACCCCAGAATATTTTTGAAAGTCGTTATCGTCTCTTTTTTCTAAAAGAAAAGGGGCTAGACTGTACCTATATATATGCCCCACGACAAACCCAACTCGAAAACCTGACCGGACTGCGTTGGAGTGTGACAATTCTCCTAGAAATCCGAGATGCCTTTTCCCCTATTTTACGCTCAATCTTAGCTTCTGCGGGCAATGGATTAGTTTATCTACTAACCCAGGTGATCGGTCGTGGCCTTGGTTTAATCGGTCGTGGCATCCTGCAAGGGGTAGGAAATAGCTTTCAAGAAACATCTTATGGCAAAAAGCGATCAGGGCGAGACTCAAAATCATAAATTCTCTCTAGAATATTCCCCTAGATACCACCTCATCGTTCATAATAAGAGAAGAGCAAATTCTTTCCCAATCGGTTATGAAACATTACTCCTGGCTAACTTCAGTGCAACATTCCTTTCTAAACCCTTCACAGATGAAAAAATGCCCATCTGTGGCACAAAAGCGTTGCCCTCAAGGTCATCGGCCAGGATGGGGTAAATTAATCGGCAGTGGCATTTTCCTACAATTGTTGCTGATGAGTGGCCCCAGTTGGGGACAAACACAACAAGATGAGGCAAGCTACAGTAATTTATTAAGAAACATTGAAGCAGGGAAGGTGAGTCAAGTCGAGATTGATCCCAGACTGCAAAAAGCAAGAGTCACCTTGAAAGGACAAGAAAAACCAGAAGACTCCCTAGAAGTTCCCCTACTCAAAAATAATCCTGAACTGATCAACAAAATTAGAGAACACAATATCCCCTTAGACTACAACCCTTCGACTGATCACTCTGCTGCTGTGGGATCGCTGATTCAAATTGGGGCGATATTCCTAATATTAATCATAGTCATTGCCGTTGTTCGTCGCTCGGCCAATGCCTCAGGCCAAGCCATGAATTTTAGTAAATCTCGGGCCCGCTTTCAAATGGAAGCCAAAACAGGCATCACCTTTGGAGATGTGGCCGGTATTGATGAAGCTAAAGAAGAATTAGAAGAAGTTGTTACCTTCCTTAAACAACCGGAAAAATTTACGGCGATCGGGGCTAAAATTCCCAAAGGGGTTTTGTTAGTGGGGCCTCCAGGTACAGGAAAAACCCTCTTAGCTAAGGCGATCGCCGGAGAGGCCGGGGTTCCCTTTTTCAGCATTTCTGGTTCAGAATTTGTGGAAATGTTCGTCGGGGTTGGGGCCTCACGGGTCAGAGATTTATTCAAAAAAGCCAAAGAAAACGCCCCTTGTCTCGTTTTTATTGATGAAATTGATGCAGTGGGCCGTCAAAGGGGTGTGGGCTATGGTGGAGGCAACGATGAACGAGAGCAAACCCTCAACCAACTGCTAACGGAAATGGATGGGTTTGAAGGCAATACCGGAATTATTATTATTGCGGCCACCAACCGTCCCGATGTCTTGGATATGGCCTTATTACGGCCTGGCCGATTTGATCGACAGGTAATGGTAGATTATCCCGATCTTAAAGGACGAGTCGGCATTCTCGATGTTCACTCCCGTAATAAGAAACTCGGTGATGATATTTCCCTCGAAGCCGTGGCCCGACGTACTCCAGGCTTTACGGGGGCAGATTTAGCGAACTTGCTCAACGAAGCGGCAATTTTTACCGCCAGACGACGGAAAGAAGCCATAACCATGATGGAAATTAACGATGCCATTGATCGGGTGGTGGCCGGAATGGAAGGAACCCCTTTGGTGGATAGTAAGAGTAAGCGACTCATTGCCTATCATGAAATTGGCCATGCTTTGGTGGGAAGTTTGGCTGCTGGCCATGATCCTGTTGAAAAAGTGACCCTAGTTCCCAGAGGACAAGCAAAGGGTTTAACTTGGTTTACCCCGGACGAAGAATCTGGGTTAATCACTCGTAATCAATTATTGGCGAGAATTGCCGGATTATTGGGAGGAAGGGCCGCTGAGGAGCTAGTTTTTGGGGAAGATGAAGTGACAACAGGGGCCGGCAATGATATCGAAAAAGTGACCTATTTAGCGCGGCAAATGGTGACCAAATTTGGTATGTCGGAACTGGGATTACTCGCCCTAGAAAGCGATAATAATAATTACTCAGGGTATGATGGCAGGGCATCAGGGGAATATTCCCAAGAAATTGCCGCAAAAATTGATCATCAAGTCCGTTCTATTGTGGAAGATTGTCATCAACAAGCGCAAAAAATTATTCAAGAAAATCGTGTCACTGTTGATCAGTTAGTCGATATACTAATTGATCAGGAGACTATAGAGGGAGAAGAATTTCGTGAATTGTTAGCCAAATTTGCTGAACCCTCCGATCAACCCTTAGCAGTTTCTCGTTAACTTAATTCTTAATATGAAAAAAAACGTCAAAGTTTTCCAACCTTCTGGCCTTTTTGATGGCACAAAGTCTGCTCAATTTCGCCAACAAATTAGTGATTCAGTTCAAGCTAATATCCAAATTATTGTGATTGATTTTAAAGATGTTTCCTTCATGGATAGTTCAGGATTAGGGGCTTTGGTGTTATCCTTAAAGACGGTAAGAGCCGCTGGCGCAAACTTGTTCTTGTGTTCTATTAATGAACAGATCTCAATGTTGTTTGAGTTAACCAGTATGGATCGGGTTTTTGAAATTTTTTCGAGTCGAGAAGAATTGGAACAAAAATTGTTAAATAGTTAAACTTTCGCACTCGATTAAGTAAAATCAACTTCAATAATAGAGAGATCATCATCAAACTGATCTTGAATATTATGGCGTTTTAGAGACTGAATAAGTGTTTCTAAATCTCTTGGGGATTGACTTTGATAACTTTTGAGAATGTCAGTAAATTTTTTTAACCCTAAAAGGGTTTTATCTTCTTGTTCAATTTCATAAATTCCATCACTAAAAATATAAAGAGTTGAGAGAATATTCAGGGTTAAGTTTTCATTAACATAATTAGCATCAGGAAACATTCCTATAGGAAATCCAGGGGTTTTAAGATGATGTTCAATGAAACCTTCTGCGGGATCTTCCGTCAGTAAAATAGCAGGGGGATGGCCCGCACTAGCATAAACAAGATGACGTTTTTTACGATGATAAACCCCATACCAGATCGTGAAATATTTATCATTGCGATAAGTCATCTGAAAAGCCTGGTTTAAGCCATTTAAAACCTCATTAGGACGATGATAATTAACCCGATTTAATCCCCTCGAACGCAGTAAATTAATCACGGATAAGGCAGGTAAAGCCGCCCTCAGTCCATGGCCAGACACATCTAAAAGATAAATCGCTAAATGATTATCATCTAACCAAAAATAATCAAACCCATCTCCCCCTAATTGACTCGAAGGAATAAAACGGGCCTTAATTTGTAGGGATTTTTCTTGCAGAGGTTCCGGTAAAATTGAGCTAACATATTCCGCCGCTTCCGCTAATTCTGTCTCTAAAAGTTGTTTTTGTTCCTTTAAATCTTGACTTAATTGATGAAGTCGTAAACCCGCCCTTACCCTGGCAATTAACTCATTCATCTCAATGGGTTTACAGAGAAAATCATCCGCCCCCGCATCCAACCCTTTAACCCGATCTTCTACCGATCCTAAAGAGGTAAGCAAAATAAAAAAAGTAGTCGCTAAAGCAGGAATACTCTTAATCTGACTACAAACCTCTAAACCACTGATTCCTGGCATCACCCAATCACAGATAATCAGAGCCGGATGTAATTCCCGTGCTTTGATTAATCCCTCTTCCCCAAGGCTGGCACAAGTTACATCATAACCACTCCGCTTTAAAGTACGTTCGAGGAGCAAGCGAATGGCGTGATCATCATCAATCAGGAGGATTTGAGTCATATCTCTCTGTTAAGGAGTTGAGGAGGGAAATCAACAGGCCAGGTTAAGCGGACTAAAAACAGGGTAAAACAAAATTGGATAATTACAAGCGATCTTAGAACAATCCAGGTAAACTAGAGCTAGTAAATGGATCAAGGAAATTTATCCTTAGTCTAACCATTTCAACCTTAGTTGATTGTAGAGGCTTTGAATCATTGAGCGTCCTCAAACAGATTTCGTTCAAAGTAGAAAGTGACCTAAAAGCATTAGACGAAGTTTTAGGTTACTTTGACCAGATCAATCAACCCTGGATTCCCAAAAAGGATTGGTTGCAATGCCAGCTGGCGTTAGCAGAAGGCTTTACTAATGCTGTACGCCATGCTCATAAAGATCTTCCGGCCGATATTTCTGTCGAAATCGAGATCAAACTTACCTCAAACAGTTTAGAAATGCGGATTTGGGATTCAGGGCCATCCTTTGATTTACAAGGGTTTCTCCAAGCTAATGACCGTTCCGAAAATCGTCTTGCTGGTCATGGCCAGGGTCTTCCTATCTTACAAAAAATTGCTGCCCAATTGAGTTATGCTCGCACTGATGATCAGAGGAATTGTTTGTTAATTGTGAAAAACTTTTCCCCGACCTAACCTCATCAGCCTAAAATACTAATATGTCTAAACTTGATTCTGTTGTTTCGGGGGAATGGTTAGCAAGCCAACTTACCAATTCTAATCTCGTTATAGTTGATTGTCGCTTCCGCTTAGGAAACCTCGACTGGGGATATGAACAATATCTGACCCGTCACATCCAGGGAGCTTATTATTTAAACTTAGATTCCGATTTATCCTCTCCCGTGACCCAACATGGGGGCCGTCATCCTCTCCCCGATCTCTCCCTTTTTGCCGAAAAATTAGGAGCTATGGGGATTACTTTGGGGGAAACCTTAGTGGTGGCTTATGATGATCTACGTTTGGCCTTTGCTGCCCGTTTTTGGTGGTTATTGCGTTATTTAGGTCACGAGCAGGTCGCTGTCCTGGATGGGGGTTGGAATGCCTGGGAAAACCAGGGTTATCCTACCAGTAACACTATTCCAGAAGCTAAATTAGGTCAATTTGCGCCACAACCTCGTCATGATTGGATTGTCGATCTTGAAGGGGTTAAACACCGTAAAATTCAACCTCAGACTCGGTTGATCGATTCACGGGATGGCGATCGCTATCGCGGGGAAATTGAACCTATTGATCCGATCGCGGGCCATATTCCTGGGGCGATTAATTCTCCCTGGAAACAGGTGACAGACGAACAGGGGTATATTTTACCTGTGACAGCACAACGGGAGTTATGGGAGAATTGCTCAATAGAGGATGAAATCATTGTTTATTGTGGTTCCGGTGTCACTGCTTGCGTTAATCTCTTATCAATGGAATTAGCGGGAATTCAGGGGGCTAAGTTGTATCCTGGGGGATGGAGTGACTGGTGTTCTTACCTTGTCTAAATTCTGTCTCTATAATTACCCAAATCCCATTTATCTCACAAATTGGTAAACTTTTAAGGTAAAATTTTAGTTAAGTAACCTAACTAAATTAGACTATTAAGCTACTAATCTATCCCTTTATTTCTATTTATACTAGGTCTTAATTTTATGGATGCTACGAATAATTGTCTTTGCAAGAAAGATCGTCTTTCTATATTTGTTGATGGCAATAATATGTTTTATGCTCAACAAAAAAATGGTTGGTTTTTTGATCCCAGACGAGTTCTTGACTATTTTACCAATGATCCCCATGTTTCTCTCATTAATGCGTTTTGGTATACTGGATTAAAAGATTCTCAAGATCAACGGGGGTTTCGAGATGCTTTAATTAGTTTGGGATATACTGTCAGAACAAAAATTCTTAAAGAATATTATGATGATACCTCTGGAAGATATTCCCAAAAAGCGAATCTTGATATTGAAATTGTTGTAGATATGTTTAATACAGTTGAACAATATGATCGGGTGATTTTGTTTAGTGGAGATGGAGACTTTGAGAGGGCAATTGAATTATTACGCTCAAAAAATACCCATATTACTGTTGTTTCAACTGAAGGTATGATTGCTAGAGAATTGAGAAATGCAACGGATCGTTATATTGACTTAAATGGTATCAAAGATAGTATTGAGAAACAAGACTACTGACTGACTGATTATTATGGAATACCCTCACTCTAAATTGTAACACAAAACGTAGTACAAAAAGATGGGATGATTAAGGATTGGGACTTGTCTGTTTGCCGAATCATGGTATATGATGCAGAAAACTTAAGGATTTACTTAACGATTTGCTGAGTCAAACACAAGCTATGGAAATAATTTTAGTAACTGGATCGGCAGGACTTATCGGTTCTGAGTCAGTCAGATTTTTCTGTGATCGAGGTTATACAGTTGTTGGCATTGACAACAATATGCGTCGTGTCTTTTTTGGGGAAGATGCCTCAACTGACTGGAACCGCATTCGTCTTATGGAAGAATATGGCGATCGCTATATTCACTATGGGGCTGATATCCGCGATCAAAATGCGATCGCCGAAATTTTTAGGACTTACGGAACAGATATCAGTCTCATTATCCATACTGCTGCTCAACCTTCCCATGACTGGGCAGCTAAAGACCCATATATGGATTTTACTGTTAATGCTAATGGAACGTTAGTGTTATTAGAAAATACTCGTCAAATCTGTCCAGAAGCAGTCTTTATTTTCTGTTCAACTAATAAAGTGTATGGAGATACTCCCAATTATCTGCCCCTAATTGAACAAGAATTCCGTTGGGAAATTGAAGCCAATCATGCTTATTATCAGGGAATTGATGAATCCATGAGTATCGATCAATCCAAACATTCTTTATTCGGTGCTTCTAAAGTGGCGGCGGATGTCTTAGTTCAAGAATATGGGCGTTATTTTGACCTAAAAACAGCCGCCTTTCGTGGAGGATGTTTAACAGGGCCAAGTCATTCAGGAACAAAACTACATGGGTTTTTATCCTACCTGATGAAATGTACGATGACAGGGGATAAATATCAAGTGTTTGGCTATAAAGGTAAACAAGTTCGAGACAATATTCACAGTTTCGACTTAGTGAATGCCTTTTATCATTTTTACCAAGCACCAAGAGTTGGGGAAGTTTACAACATCGGGGGCAGTCGTTACAGCAATTGTTCTATGTTGGAAGCAATTCAAGATTGTGAAGCCATTACTGATAAAAAATTAGATTTTGATTACGTCGAAACTAATCGTATTGGGGATCACATTTGGTGGATTAGTGATGTCAGTAAGTTCAAAAAACATTATCCTAACTGGGAGCTTACTTATGCAGTTCAAGATATTTTGAAAGAAATATTTACTAACAATGTCAATCGCTGGAATTAATTAATCGATAATTAGGAGGTTTCAGGAGATTATCCGTTTATGATTTTCTTGTTTTTTAGCATGAATTTAATGAAAAATAAAATATTAAGAATTTATCCAGATGTTTAAACAAGCAGTTCAAGGCAAAATAGTCAAATTTTTCTTAGGAGGAAGTCTCTCGGCTTTTCTCAATATCATTTTAATGATAGTTTTAATTGAAAGATTAGGATTTGACTCTCCTACCCTTAGAAACATCGCCAATATTATTTCGATGGAAATTTCCTTGATAGCAGGGTTTTTTATTTATCGTCTCTTAGTATGGACAGGAGGATCTTGGAATTTACACGATGTTCTGTTAAAACAACTTCCCCTCTATCATATTTCCGCTACTGCTGCTATATTGAGTCGCATTCTGATAGTTTTTCCTATACTTGATTGGCTTAAAGTAAACTATGTTATTAATACTTTAATCGGTGTTTTAGTTAGTTTTACTTTCAATTATGTCATTAGCGATCGCTTAATTTTTCGTTATCCTTCATCCCTGGGCAAAAAGGCGGGAATAGACAACATTAATTATCCTGAAGGATTAAGTCCGGTCTTATCAAATTATTCGAGAAGTCCCTCTACTAATTCTCCGGGTTCCTCTCAACCAATCGGTAAATTTTCTATTGTCATTCCTGCCTACAATGAGGAAGGATGTATTGTTTCGACCGTGACTTTGATTTCTCAAACCTTAGAAAAAGTTGGAATTTCCTACGAGATTTTAGTGGTTAATGATAATAGTCGAGATCGTACAGAAGAATTATTACAACAATTAAATGCTCAAAATCCCAAAGTTCGCTATATTAATAACTACTATCCCAATGGGTTTGGCTTTGCGGTTAGATGTGGGTTAGAAAACTTTAGTGGAGATGCGGTAGCAATTGTTATGGCGGATAATTCAGATTCTCCAGAAAACATGATAGACTATTACCAAAAACTGCAAGAAGGCTATGATTGTGTTTTTGGATCTCGCTTTATCAAGGGGGGAAAAGTCGTTGATTATCCTATCCATAAATTAATTGTTAATCGTTTAGCAAACTGGTTTGTTCAAGTCCTTTTTGGCCTTCCTTTAAACGATACAACCAATGCTTTTAAAGCTTATCGTAAAGAAGTTATTGAAGGAATTTCTCCTTTACTTTCTCATCACTTTAACTTAACCGTAGAAATTCCCTTAAAAGCAATTACGAGGGGATATTATTATTGTATTATTCCCATTACATGGCGAAATCGAACTACTGGGGTTTCTAAGTTAAAACTCAAAGAAATGGGAAGTCGTTATCTTTTCATTGTATTATCTATATTGTTAGAAAAACATTTATCAAGAGGAGATTATGTAAAAAAGCAAACACCACTTGTAGGTCAATCGAAAAACAACTAAACTAAGCTCATAAATTAAGAAAAAGGAACATTTACATCATGGGAATGAAACAACAAGAATACTTGCAAAAACTTTATGCTAATCGATTTGATCCGACCCAAAGAAAAGCCAAAATATTATTATGGAAAACCTTGATTAAGGATTTTTTACAGAAGTATGTAGATCCTCATTCTGTGACTCTAGATATTGGTGGAGGATATTGTGAATTTATCAATAATATCAAATCAAAAGACAAATATTTAATTGATTTAAACCCCGACGCTAAACTTTATGCAGATCCAGATGTTTCCGTCCTTAATCTGAATGTTTTGGAGCTTTCGGATCAAGAAAAGATTGACACTAAGTTTGACATAATTTTTATTTCCAACTTTTTTGAACATCTTGCTAATAAGGAAGAACTAATTGAAATTTTAGGGTTTTGTTTTGAGATTCTTAAACCAGGAGGCTCTCTATTAGTGATTCAACCTAACTTTGCCTATTCCTATCGGGAATACTATGATTTTATTGATCATCAATTGCCGATTACTCATTTGTCTCTTAAAGAGTTATTAGAAACCATTGGCTATAAAATTGATGTTTTATTACCTAAATTTTTGCCATTTTCAACTAAAGGTAGGCCTTCATCGCCACTGTTGCTAAGTCTCTATCTTAAGATACCCATTGCTTGGCATTTTTTAGGAGGACAAATGTTTATTAAAGCTGTCAAATCTAGATTATAACTAAACAGGGAATGATAGGGCTTTTAGATTTTACTTTCAAGCAGGGAATATGACATGATAAAAATCTTTTTTGAGAATACAGAAAAATTCAAGGATGCTTCAATTATGGTAGATGATTTAATTTCACCAGTTTTGAAATTTTATATATCTACTTATGCTTGTCTTATTGCATGGGGATTTTTACTAAGTACAAACAATAGTTTGGATAATAGATTTTTGTGGTGGGTTGGATGGTTATTAATACTAACCATTTTTAGTTTGATATTCCTTGTCCCCATAGCCAATTCTACAATATTACAAATCTTCAAAACTAATTTCACAAATCATCAATGGTTGCAATTAAATATTAGAGCAAAAATATTAGTCATAACAACAGTAATAGTCATAGCTATTAATCTGTTATGTGCTATTACTTTATACTCACACAACTGGGATAGCATGACATATCATCTGGCTAGAGTAATGTATTTTATACAGCATAAAAATACATCTATTTTCGATACAAATTTTGACTGGCAAGTTCTTCATCCAGTTTATAGCTCTTATCTAAATATAGCATTTTTAATGCTATTTAATGAAGAAAGAAGTATGACTTTGGTGCAATATTTTGGAGGTCTTTTTGCCGCTCTATCTGTCATGGGAATTTCTCTATTAATTAGTGGAAGAATGATTGCTTCTTTTTTATCGGGATGTGTGTTCCTAATTTTAACTAATGTTAATTTACAAATGACCACAACTCAAAATGATCTTTTGATGACAAGTTTTTTGGGCTGTTCTATATATTTCTTACTTTTATGGATAAGAGATAGAAAATTAATATTTGCTCTTTATAGCTGCTTAAGTTTTGTTATTACTTTAGGAATAAAAGCCAACGCTTTTCTTTATTTTTTTCCACTGCTTATATTATTACTGTCATATCTATATTTAAGTGGTTCTATTCGGAAAATATATCATTTGTTTTTAATCTTTCCTTTGATGATAGCAGTATTTTTTACTTCGGGATATTACCAAAATTTAATACATTTTGGAAGTGCTTTAGGTCCAGTAGAGGCTGTTAATACAGTTTCCTTGCAAAACTTACCATTCAACAGTATTCTTAAAATTGGTTTGGAAAATTTAGTTCGTTTTAGTTCTAAATTTTTATCTTTAGATGGATTGCCACCCATAAAACCTTTAAATACAATAAATATGGGAATGCAAACATTATTGATTTATCCGTTTCAAATGATTGGAATAGATGTATATAACAAAGAATTGGTAAGAGTTCCATTTAACATTAATGATCCTGCTGCACATGAAGATCTTTCCTATGGGGGGTTGCTTGGATTTTCAATTCTTTGGCCCTTAGTTTTTATAACTCTTTTTAATAAGAAACTTAGAGCATTTTTGCCCCTATCATTAGGTGCGATTTTTTTTCTGCTCTCTCAATCTTTTGCTACTTTATACGATCCCTGGAGAGGAAGAGCTTTTATTGCCTGTGCCATTTTTATGGTTCCTATAAGTACAATAATTTGGCAAGATAATCACAAGAATAAAATACTTAGCTTCCTCTTAACATTATTGATAATCATATCTTCATTTTCTGCTCTGACAACTTTGACTTTCCGTCAAAATCGACATTTAGTACCCGACAAAAGCATTCCATCAATTTTGAGTATGGATAGAATTGAGCAATTGACTACAAATAGAAAAAATTTAACTGAACCTTTAAAGAGGGTTACTAATTGGATTGATCAATACCCAAGTCTTAAACTTTACACAATTCTTCATCGCAGTTTTTTTGTATATCCCTTGTTCAGGGGTAACGAAGTTATTCCTCTCAACGGATTTATGTCAGGTTTTCAACCAGGTAAGTTGAACTCTATAAAAAGAGGTATCTTGCTCTACAGTAGTGACATATATAGCAATTATCAGATAGGAGATATTGAATTTGGTGAAAATCTTTTTGGCAGAGTGATATAAAATTAAATTTAATTACAGGTTAATTCAATGACTAGAAAAGTTCTTATTACGGGTGGTGCAGGATTTGTCGGTAGCGGTTTAGGACTAGGACTTACCAAACTTTATCCTGACTGGAAAATTACTGCATTAGATAATCTCAAGCGTCGCGGTTCAGAACTCAATATTCCTCGTTTAACTCAAGCAGGAATTGAATTTATTCATGGAGATATTAGAAATCCAGAAGACCTTGACCCCCAACTCTTAAAACCAGATTTAATTATAGAATGTTCTGCTGAACCCTCGGTTTTAGCGGGCTATAATTCCCCTGGCTATTTATTACAAACTAATTTGGTCGGAACGATTAACTGCTTAGAACTCGCCCGACAGACTCAAGCAGATTTTATCTTCCTCTCCACCAGTCGCGTTTATCCCATTGCTTATCTAAATACCTTAAATTTTGAAGAACAAGCAACTCGCTTTCAACTCTTAGAAGAACAGTCCATAACAGGTGCATCAAAGGAAGGAATTGCCGAAGAATTTCCCCTAAATAAAGCCCGTTCTCTCTACGGTACAACTAAATTGGCTTCAGAGTTACTAATTGCGGAATATGCCGATGCCTATGGACTGAGAACCTTAATTAATCGCTGTGGTGTCCTCACTGGCCCTTGGCAAATGGGTAAGGTTGATCAGGGGGTTTTTGCCTTGTGGGTTGCTCGCCATTACTTCCGCAAATCCTTAAAATATATTGGTCACGGAGGCACAGGAAAGCAAATTCGAGACTTTCTTCATGTTTATGATTTATTAGATTTGATTGATATTCAAATTCAGAATTTAGACCAGTTAAAAGGTGAAACGTTTAATGTGGGAGGTGGACTAGAAAACACTATTTCCCTCTATGAAATGACTCAGCTTTGTCAACAAATTACTGGAAATCAGATTGAAATTACAGGGGTTGCCGAAACCCGTCCAGGAGATGTTCCCATTTTTGTGACAGATTCCCGTAAAATCAGAAAGGTAACTGGATGGCAACCAAGAAGAAATGCAGAGAAAACATTAACAGATATTTATCAATGGATTATCGAGTATGAAAAAGAACTGAAAGGTATTTTCTAATCATTCTTTGCTACAATATTGAGTTTAAAATTCAAGGTTATTACTAATGGAAATAAATTTATTGGATAAGCGAAAAAAAATCATTACATATATCTTGTTTATATGTCTAGAAATATATTTTTTCCTAGTTTTTTTACCCTTACCTGAATCGATACGTCTAGGGTTAGATCCCTCCTGGCAATATGCTATTAGTCAAGCTGCTGAAGATGGACTAATTTGGGGAAAAGATATTGTTTTTACCTATGGGCCTTTTGGTTATTTAATCGATGGAGTAGCTTTAGAAAATAATGTTATATTCATCACAGCTTTTCGCTTAATAGTTCATTTGGCTTTATTTATTACATTCACTATTAAAATTATCAGTTTAGATAGTTTGAGTAATAAGGTTTGGTTAACTTCTGGTTTTTTCTTAGCTTTTTGGCTGGGAAGAGGACTGGGAACAGATTACAAAATTTTATTTATTTTATTATTGATTTTATCCTTTGATAATATATTACAAAAACATCTTAGATGGGTGGCTTTAACTCTTGGTGCATTATCAGGATTTTGCCTACTTACTAAGTTTAGTCTTGGAATTGTTACGTTAGGTTCTCTTACTCTTTTTCTTTTAGGGAATATCTATCAATCTCTTAAGTCTAATACAGAAATAAAGAGAAGTATTTTTGCTTTACTTGATGCTTTATTTGCTGCTATTTCTGTGGCGTTTATCCTATTATATCCATCTTCTTTTTTCGGTAGGTTTGGTCAAATTATCTTTTTCCTGGTTTGTTCAGGAGGAGCGGCAATATTACTAATTTTGGGTCAGAAAAAAAATAGGAATATCTCATTATTTTTACAAAATAACCTAACTACTGAGATAAAACCAATAAGTTGGATTGTGTTTTATATTGTTTATGGCATTTTACTATTTAGCAATATTCTCCACTCCGATCCTTCTCTAATAGATTACTCCAAAACGTCTTTACAAATTTCATCAGGTTTTTCCAGTGCGATGAGTCTTTACGTGCCTCGCTTCACTTTTCATATTACTTTACATACTGCTTTATTAGGATATTTTTTATCATTATTTATTTTAATTTTACTGGCGAAAGAAGGTTCACTAAGTTTCGCTTTGGCTGTATTTTTTAGCTTATTTATCTCTTTTAAACATGGATTTATTCGTCAAGATGGTCATGTTTTCTATTTTAGTACAGTGACACTATTCGTTATTCCATTATGTCTAACGAAAATAAAAACAATTAGGATAAAACAATATGTTTCTTTATTCTTTATTTATATATTAGTGATGGCTCTAGTCTTTAATATTTTTGTTAGAGTAAGAAACGTTAAGGATATTTCTGTTGGTAATGTAGCTCTTCCAATTTTCCAAAGACTAGCTCCATCATACGCTATTAATAATTTATCATCTTTGTTGAATTTTAATGATTTCTCCTCTAATTTAATTGAAGTCAGTAAGAATAATTTACAAGGGGTTAAATTATCTGAAAATGTTACTAATTTAGTTAAAAATAAAAGTGTAGATATTATTCCTTGGGAAATCTCTTTAGTCCCTGCTAATAATTTGAATTGGAAACCAAGACCGATATTTCAGTCTTATTCAGCTTATACCGAAAAACTCGATAACATCAACTTTGAAAGTTTTTCCAAAGAACCAAGAGACTATATTTTTTATAGCTTTTTGGCTATTGATGGGAGACATCCTTTTTTTGACGAACCAAAAACTTTTTCTTATGTTTTTTGTAACTATAAACCTTCTTCCCAAATATCAGATTTTGTCAATACTCCTCAACTTTCAAATATTATCTTATTAGAAAAGAGTGAAAATAGATGTTTCCTTGATGCTCCAAATTCAGATAAAAATATATCACTTCCTTGGAATACTTTTCTATCTTTAGATGCTGCTAATAACGTGATTATCAAGGCTAACGTTGATATTAAATATTCCCTATTAGGTAAGTTAATAAAATCTATTTTTAGAGTCCCCCCCGTGACGATAGTTATTACACATAAAGATGGTTCCACACAACAATACCGTATTATTCCAGAAAATTCTAATAATGGGGTTATCGTTAGTCATTTACCCAGAAAGAAAAATCATCAGGAAGTCTTGTCTTTCTTCAAGGGTGAATTATTACCACAAGTTGATTCTTTTAGCTTCCAAAATCGAAACTCTCTTTTATATAAACCAACAATAAATATCACTTTATCTTCTGTATATGTTGAACAAGAATAAACAGAGAGTAGTTGTAAATATCTGGTAAAAAATCAACTTAGTTAAGATTTCAAAGCTTTATTATCTCCTGTACATCTTAAGATCACTACATATTTATCACTATGGAGAGAATTAAGATCATTTAACAAGATTTTTTTTCAGGAATCAATGTTTTGTGCAATGAAGAATAGTCATAGGGACTCGCTACGGAGGAGTAAGGTAATGAAGACGAAGACATCTCAATTAACAATTGCTCAATGCTTACAAGGGGCGATCGGACTGACAGTTGCTTTAATGTTACTCCAGAGTTTATCCCTGTCTTCTCCTTATGTTCAACCACACTCATGGTTCTCAACTAAGCAATCACAGACAAGTTTAATCCATTTTCGCTGATAAATTGTCATTAATTCGGATCGCAACGAATTTCTAATAAAAACCCGTCAGGATCATAAAAATAAATTCCCCTTCCAGTCGGACGAGTTACAGGGCCATGATCAATTATTACCTGATTATTTGTTAATACTTCCACTGCTTGATCAAATAACTCAGGAGCAATATCAAAGGCCAAATGATTCGCACGGGTAAATTGTTGCTTGGGATCAGCATTTGGGGGTGAGAGATCCGGTTCCCAAAATAAATCTAAAACTGTGCCATCAGGGGTTACAAAATTAGCAACTTTTCCCTCCGCAACTAAGGTTTTTAAGGTGCTAGGTATTTCATCTCCTGTTAACTCATGAAGTCCTAATATTTTACCGTAAAAGTGACAAGAAATCGCCATGTCTTTGACATTTAATGCGATATGATGGAATTGTCTTAAATTGCCGATCGCCAGTCCTTGAGTGACTAGAGGTTGATTAATCATCATGGTTTGCCTAAAAACTCCTATCCTTTCTATCATAAACAAATCCCCCAAATTTTGGATCTGGGGGTATTATAATTAGTCATGATCAATATGGAGAAGTCAAGGTGAAGTCAGAAGTCGTAGGGGCTTAATAATATTAAGCCCCTACAAAAGTCAGAAGTTTGTTTATTCTGTTTCTCCCCCAATACTAATCTTTGTATTAAAAATTTGTGCCTCATCTAAAATTAGAGAGATCATTGATGCACCCGTCACATCAACATCATAAACCATTGCTTTTGTTAAGTTAACACTGTTAAGATTACTCTCATTAAGACTGGCATTAGTGACTAAAGCTGCGGTTAAATCTGCTCCTTCTAAATTTGCTCCTGTCAGGTCTGCTCCTTCTAGGTTAGCATCTCTTAAGTTTGCCCCTCTTAGATTAGCATCTCTTAAGTCTGCACCAATTAAATGAGCAGCCGTAAGATCGGCCCCTGATAAGTCACATCCTTGGCAATATCTAGTGGATAATAATTGTTCAATATGATCCGGGTTTGCTGCTTTGACTTGACTGGTAAATAAGCAAGATGTCAGTAGTCCTAAAATTGCAATAATTGGGCGTTTCATAAAGTATCTCCACCAGACTAATTTTAGTTTAAACCTTTACTAAGGATAGACGTGATCTTTTAAGAATTTGTTCCCATTTTATGATTCTAACAAATAAGTTAAATAAATCAGCCTTCTCTCCAGAGAAGCATAGAAAAGCTTAGCTATCGACTGAAGTTATATAACGTAAATAAGCCTCAACAAACTGATCTAAATTACCATCCATGACCCCATTAATATCAGTTGTTTCCACATTAGTTCGCAAATCTTTTACCATTTGATAAGGATGAAAAACATAATTACGAATTTGCATCCCCCAAGCTGCTTCTACAATATCCCCCCGAATTTCAGCAATTTCTTGGGCCCTTTGTTCTTGAGCAATTACTAATAATTTAGCTTTCAACAAAGTCAGGGCTTTTTCTTTATTTTGGAGTTGAGAACGTTCTTGAGTACAACGCACCGCCAGTCCCGTTGGTAAATGAACCACCCGCACAGCAGTTTCAACTTTATTAACGTTTTGTCCTCCTTTTCCCCCGGAGCGAGAAGTGCTAATATCTAAGTCTTTTTCAGGAATATCAACCTTAACATCTCCTTCTTCTAAAGCTGGCATAATTTCTACTCCAGCAAAGCTCGTTTGACGTTTGCCATTAGCATTAAAAGGCGAAATTCTTACCAGTCTATGGGTTCCTTTTTCTCCCTTTAAATAACCAAAAGCATAACGGCCTTCTATTTCTAAAGTAACTGACTTAATACCTGCCTCATCTCCTTCAGAAATCTCAGCTAAATGCACCTTATACCCCTGTTTTTCTGCCCAACGAGTGTACATCCTTAATAGCATCTCTGCCCAGTCTTGAGCATCTGTCCCACCGGCCCCCGCATTAATAGTTAAAACCGCACCTTTAGCATCATAAATGCCCGATAATAACCGTTGTAATTCCCAACGATCTAAATTGTGGTTTAGTTGAATAATATTATTCTGTGCTTCTTCACGTAAGGTCAGATCATCATCTAATTCTAATAATTCAACGATCGCTTTGGTATCTTCTAACTGACTGCTCCACTTTTGATATTGTTCTAAAGTTGATTTAAAATCATTGAGATCCTGTAGGGTAGTTTGGGCGGTTTCAGGACTATCCCAAAACTCCGGTTGAGCCGCTACATTTTCTAAGTCTTGAATTCTGGACTGAAGTGCGGGCAAGTCAAAGATAGTCCTGGGTTTTCCCCAGGCGTAAACCGACAATGTAAATTTCTCGTTTTAATTCTGTTGTCTCCATATACCTCTAAACTACTATGAGGAAATACTTCTATTCTATACGCTATTCAACTTGTAGGGGTCAACGGTTGTTGACCCCTCCTGAATACCTTTCCTGACTGTTACTAATTAGCTTACATCCCAGGCAAATTTAAGCCACTGGTAAGGGCTTCCATCTTTTCTCTCATGGTTTCAGTGGACTTAGCATAAGCATCTTTCATGGCTGCTGTCACTAATTCAGATAAGGCTTGAGGCCCTTTTTCCATAGCATCTGGGGCAATTTCTACTCCACGAGGTTCTTGGTTGCCGCTCATAACTACTTTAACTAACCCATCTTCGCTCATGCCTTCAATATTCATTTGCTCCAATTCTTCTTGAAGTTGTTGCGCTCCAGCCTGAACTTGCTGGGCCTTCTGAAATGCCTCTTGAAGTTCTTTTATTTTACCTAATCCGAACCCAAATCCTTTACCTTTTTCTTGTGTCATATTCCTTCAATCTTATTAATTTCAATAACGATCAGTCAATGGCAGTCCCTGATGAGACTGGGTTCGTTGACGACAATCAACTCCTTTGTCACATTAGCATCTTTTGGCTAATCCTGACTCAACTAGCGGCAAGATAATGATTCAATTCATTAAGTATTGCAACAGCATCACTGAGAATGGGGGGTCAACCTTTTAAGATTAAAAATTTAACGTCCTAATATCTAAGGAGAAACGTCTTTTATGTATTCTATGCTTGTTTTAGCGGCTGCTACTGTCCCCACTACCATTGAATGGAGTCCGAAAGTAGCATTGATCATGATCCTGTGTAATATCGTGGCCATTGTTTTTGGGAAACTCACCATTGCTAAACCCAGCGAAGGCCCTGGTTTACCTTCTCCTAATATGTTCGGCGGTATGGGCCTTGGTGCTTTACTGGGAACCACTAGCTTTGGTCATATTCTAGGGGCTGGTGTTATTTTAGGTTTGGCTAGTTCAGGCGCCCTCTAATTCTCTGGCCCTCGTTCTAGATGTGGCGACTGATGGAAGTTAGCCCTTGGCGGTTAAAATCAGCAGTCGCCCAGTATTTTTTCTGAGATATCATTACAATTTGTTTTAGACCCGATACAGCCCTTTCTCTGGGTTAGTCTTTCAAAGAGGTCATCAGAAAAATGGGTAGGAACCCCGTCCCTTTTAGGGCGGGGTTCCTAAAACTTAATACTCTTATTTATTTTGGAAGGATGAGTACCCCCAAGGGAAGTCGAATCCCTGTCGCCTCCGTGAAAGGGAGGTGTCCTAGGCCACTAGACGATGGGGGCTTATATTTTTCAGACCTTTATAACTATAACAAAACTTTTTTGCGGTGTCAATAGGGCCTCGGAAAATTTTTGAAAATGCTCCTTGAACCCTATCGCCAACGGGCTAAGCGTTCTTGGGACTTGGCATCTAGACAGTTGAACAAAAAACGCCCTTGACTGCGCTGACTGTTGCGTTGTTTGCGTTTGACTTGGGAGACAGAAGCTTGAATGTCACTGGACAAGACTTGGGCGGACATCAATTCTGCCCCATAACCCACCACTGTTAACTGTTGATCTCGATCGGATGTGGCTACAATGAGACGAGGAGGCGCAACAGTTTTACCATGAAAAAAAGACGCGCAGACCTTTTCGATGTAGGTGTCAGCCGTCTGTGTCCAAGCGGTAAAATAGATGGATAAGTGGGAAGAATGGTGTTCGAGAGAGCAAGGAGTCCTTTGGTATTGAGAGTCAAAGACAACTTGGGTTTTGTAACCTTTCTCGGCAGTGTAGTTGATCAGGGCTTCCACTAATTCACGCCGCGCTTGTTCTAGTCCGTGGCGATCGCGGGTGGTTTTGAGGGAACACCAAGCACCAATTATGTTATAGCCATCGACCAATAGTAAAGGATAGTGGTGAGAAGACATTGTTCTTGAGAGTGACCATAAATTGTTAACATTTTTAATCCAAACATTTTCTGATCCTAACAAAAAATTTACGCTTATGGGGAAGTTTTCGCTAACAATCTAGCTTTAAGTTGTTGGGGATCACCTTGGGCGACGACTTGGCCCCCTTCTAGTAAAAATGCCCCATCACAGTAGTTTAATTCTTCTAAACGGTGTGTCACCCATAAAGCTGTAATGCCCCGACTTTTGACTAAATTTTGCACTTGAATTACTAATTCTCCTTGGGTATCGGGGTCAAGGAGGGCCGTGGGTTCATCCAAAAGTAAAACAGAACAATGACGAGCGATCGCTCCCGCGATGGCAATGCGTTGTTTTTGTCCCCCACTAAGGGCATAAATAGGCCGTCTTTCCAATTCTAAGAGATTCACCGCGCTTAGGGCTTCTCGGACGCGATAACGTACTTCTAGGGGGGGTAAATTTTCCGAGACTAACCCAAAAGCAATATCAGCACCCACGGTGGGCATCACTAACTGGCGATCGGGGTTTTGGAAAACAAAGCCCACAGGGGGAGTCATGGCAATAGTACCGCTTTGGGGGATCAGCAGGTTAGTGAGGAGTCTGAGTAAAGTCGATTTCCCACTGCCATTAGTGCCTAAGAGCATCCAAAATTCTCCTTCAGGGACAGCCAGAGAACAGGATTTAAGTACAGGGGCATTTTCATGCCAGCTAAAGCTTATATTTTGGACATTGATGGCAAAATTAGTCATTCTTTTAATTTAGCGTAATTATATTCTGGAGTGGACAGCCCAAAAAATAGCTAAAATTTAGAGGCAGTACGGGACGTTGTATAAGCCGCTTTCAGCTTATTAAGAATGCTTGGCTTAAGCTTCTCAAACTCCTGTTTTAACATTCGTTTGGTGATTTGGGGTTTGCCACCTCGTAGCAGTTGACTTTTATCAGCCCATTCCTGGAGGTTTTGGCGTTGGTTAGGGGCGATAGTCGTGGTCAAAACGTGCTGACAGCGTTCCCCCTTTTCCAAGGCAAAGAATAAAATCCAATAAGAGCCTGATTCTCCTAATAATCGGGCAAATCTTTGGCCCGATGAGGTTTTTAAATCTAGATAACAGGGAAGCCATCTAGGGCCATATTCACGGTGATAGAGAACCGTAATCCAGAGAATCATGGGATGAGGGCTGGTAATAAAGACAAATTGATTGTAACGAATACTCGACATTCGGTTAGCAATATCTTCTTCATTCAACATCACCCAGAGACTAGCAAAGTTTCCTCCGTCAGCCCGTATGACATGGGGAAAGACAATTTTTTGTTGCGGTTTGTCCTCTGGCCAGGTCATTTTTAAGCAGATATCATCTACCTTTGGTACAGTTTTTTTGCTGGCAGGTTTATCAGCAACTATGGTTGAGGTGGCCACCAAGGTTTCTTGTTGAGATTCCGGTTCACTGGGTGCTAGTTTTTCTAACCCTTGTAATACTTCTGTAGCGGTTTGAGGGCGATCATCGGGGGCTTTAGAAAGACATTTAAAAATGAGACTTTCTAACCCAGGGGGTAGACTAAGTTTAGACGGAATGGGTTTTGGTTTTGCGTAGTGATGGGCTTCATACCAACCCCCAAAGGAAGAATTTTCGGGAAAAATGGGCATTTCTCCGGTAATCATTTCATACATCATCACGCCCAAACTATAGATATCTGACCGACTATCGAGTTCTTTTCCTTCAATTTGTTCAGGGGAGCAATAGGCCAGGGTTCCCATAAATGACTGAGTTTGAGCTTCTCCTGATTGTACTAATTTCGCAATACCAAAATCGAGAATTTTGACTAATTCCCCTAAAGCTGGATCATAAATGACGAGAATGTTACTCGGTTTAATATCACGGTGAATGATAGGACACATTTCCCCTTCAAACATAATGCCTTTGTGGGCGCATTCTAGTCCAAAACACATTTGCCGCGTTATTTTTAAAAATCGGGATAGAGATAGAGGGCGAAACTTAATAACTTCGCTGAGACTTTCCCCATTCAGAAATTCCATCACATAAAAAGGGATTTCTTTTTCATCTACCCCATAATCTCGTACTCGAACAATATGATTACTTTTTTCCCCTAATAAGGCAGAAATGGTCGCCTCTCGCTCAAAACGTTCCCGCATTCGATTGTTTAGCAAAGCTTGGGACAAGAATTTTACAGCGACGGTGACACCACCAAGTAATTTATCTTCAGCGCGATATACTTGACCCATAGCACCACTACCGACAAGATCGATCAGTTGATAGCGGTTAGCCAACAAACGGCGGTGATGAGCTTCTTTCATGGTAACTGGGGGACTCATAATGGTTCACCAAGGATTCGGTAGAGTGATTAATCAGGGCTTAGAAAAAAGGGTGCTGTTCAGAGAAAACCAGGTTAAGGTTGACGTTCTAGGACTGCTTCCATGGTACTGGTGAGGTAATGACCAGCCAGGATGCCACTGGAGAAGTGATAAGTATTATTATTGAGGCGGTAGAAGGTTTCAAAGCCGCTACGTCGTTGGCGATCGCCTAAAACCCAATAGCGTTGAATAATCGACTCAGGGCCGATCCATCCTTCTCCTTCTACTTTTCCGAGTAAGCTTTGCTGAAGAACATAGGTGTACTGGCGTTCCTCCCCATCTAAGCGACCCCGGTACTGAAAGGATATTTCAGGGCGATCGCTGCCTGGAAACACCAGTTTTGTGACCATGGTGAACCAATTATCCTGACTCCAGGCCACAATACTCCTACCTTTGACGGGTAGGGGCAGTTCATTGCGTTCTAACCAATTTCCCTCAATTGTCCAACGTCCACTTTCCATTAAAAAGCTATGGGCCAAAATACCACTCCTTAATCTCCTAACAAATTTGATTTACATCCTCTGGGGACAGGGTAACTCTCAGGTTTCTCTACTTTAGATTTCCCTAAAATCACAGAAAACTAACAGTTTATTAAAATTGATTTTTTCAACAGGGCTTAATGGTATTAAGCCCCGACAAAGGGCGTTGCTGCCTTAGTCCCATATTGTAGGGGTTTAACACTGTTAAACCCTTGAACATTAATCTTTAACTGAGATCTTGCATTTAACTTAAAAACCCCGATTTTTTACCAAATAGTAAGGAAGTCATGCTTGGTTTGCTGTCTTTTAAAATCGGGGTTGTGTGATTTTTAAATCATGGTGCAATATCTCAATTTAAAGAGGAAGATGAATTTCTCCCAGTAACATTGCTTGTTTTGCCCCTGTCACTTTCGGTAAATTCCCCGTTATACCACTGAACCGCCAATAGGCTAAAACAGCAAAGGCGATCGCTTCTTTAAAATCACTGTTCATGCTAACTTCATCAGTGGTTTTGACTGTGGTTGAGTCGGGACAATGATATTGAATCCTCTCTTTTAAGTATAGGTTACGACTGCCTCCGCCACACAATAATAGTTCATTGATGGGTTGTGGAATAAATTGATGATAACTATCAGTAATTGAAGCAGCCGTAAAATCGGTAATGGTGGCTAAAAAGTCGGTTTCTGATAATTGTTTTGTTTGGGCATCTTGCCAACATTTTTCTAAATAGTCTGGCCCAAATAATTCCCTTCCGGTAGATTTGGGGGGTCTTTGTTTAAAGAATTCCTGGCCTAACCATTGTTTAATTAATCCTTGATGGGGGGTTCCTTGGGCGGCCCATTCGCCATTTTTGTCGTAGGTTTTTTGACCCTTGGTTAATTTTTGAATGGTAAGATCAATTAAAACATTACCGGGCCCTGTATCCCAACCAATAATATTAGTTTCCCAGTCTTTTTCTTGATGAGGTGGTAAATAAGTAACGTTACCAATACCGCCAATATTTTGCACACAACGATGATATTTTGGATGACTTAATACATAAGCATCTATTTTTGAGACTAAGGGCGCACCTTGTCCCCCGGCTGCTATATCTGCTACCCTAAAATTATTTACTGTGGTAATTCCTGTTAAATTAGCAATGATTTCTCCTCTACCAATTTGTAAACTGTAGCCTAATTTTTCTTGGGTTGGTGGACGATGAAAGATTGTTTGTCCGTGGGAACCTATTAATTGTGCGGGAGGATTATTTGCTTTGATTTTGTTAACTGCTTCGACAAAAGAGAAGGCGATCGCATCATCTAATAGGGCTAATTCTTCCATTGATAGAGGTTTTCCTCCACAGACTTCTAAGATTTGATTTCTGATTTTTTCGGGATAAAAATGAGTAATTCCTGATAAAAATTTTATGTTTAAATCGAGTTCTTTACCTGTAATTTCTACGAAAGCAGCATCAATTCCATCTACAGATGTGCCACTCATTAAACCAATACAATACATAAATTCATGTCTCCTATCATAATTGAAATCAATAAACAACAAAAATTTTGATACTTTATTTTAGCGAATAGGGATAAATCCTGATTGCTTAATTAAAGTTTGTCCTTGATTTGTTAACATTAATTCTGCGTAAGTTAAACCAGCTTTTTCATCATCTTCACCATTTTCTTTAACAATAACAAATAATCTTCTTGTCAGGGGATATTCCCCGCTTTGAAATCCTGACTGATTAAGTTGATTTCGCAATTTAGGGCATTGTGACAAAGGGACAAATGGCGATTGATAGGGAGGGATTAATTGATCGGTTTTAACGCCAATAGGAAGGGTTTTAATGCTACACTGAGGAACTACTTCAGGGGCAGAAGCATAGTAAATTCCCCCTAAATTATCGGCAACTTTTCGTAATGCTTGAGTTGTCGTATCAATATACTCAATATTTGCTCCAAATTCTTGTTCATTCATAACATTTTCAATAAAAAAATCTACGGTTCCTCCTGCTTCTTTTCTGCGAGAATAAGGGATAATAGGAATATTTTCTCCACCTACTTCACTCCAATTTCTTATTTTTCCTACATAAATATCTTGAAGTTGAGATATAGTTAAGCCAGTGGTTTTTTGATTCGGATTAACAGCAATAGCTATTCCATCAATAGCAACAGGAATTTCTTTGAGATTAAAGCCCTTATTTTTAGCTTCTTGATATTCTTCAGATTTCAATGAACGAGAAGACTGGGAGAAAGCTAATTGACCATTTAATAACATTTTAATCCCCGTTCCTGACCCCGCATTACCATTAATTGGATCTGTATAACGTAGACGAAAATTCGGATAAACTGATTGAATAACTGAATCTACTTGTTGACGAATTGGGGCCCAAGTTGTGCTACCTCCATAGTTAAATAATCCTGATGGTACATTATTAACTTGACGAAAGAAATCTTTCGGTGTTCCTGATGTTTTATCCTCGGAATTATTTTGATTAACTTGTGAATCAGATGGTTGAGAATCTTTATTTTGAGAAAATTGCCAGATTCCAAAATAATTGATTCCCCAAAAAGCCCCTCCTAAAACTATTGATGTCATGAGGAGAGATAATAAAAGAATTTGTGTATCTTTTTTGTTATTCATTATCATTAGCAATCCTAAATCAAAAGAGGACTGCTATAAGTTAACATTTTTTACTGTAATAGGGGTAAAAATAAAGTAACAAAATAGTACACTAAAGGGGCAGTAAATACATAACTATCCGTTCTATCTAAAATGCCTCCATGACCAGGAATTAACTGTCCTGAATCTTTTACACCTGCATCTCGTTTCATCATGGACTCGGTTAAATCACCCAATAAACTAACAATACCAATTAATACCCCTAATAACATTCCTGTCATATACCAATAGGGCCATTCTAAATACCAAGCCCCTAATTCAGCAATTAAAATACTTCCTAACAATCCAAAAATTGCCCCTTCCACAGTCTTTTTCGGACTAATATCTGATAAGCGAGTTTTACCCAACCATTTACCCATAATATAAGCCCCAATATCGGCGGCCCAAATACACCCAAAAGCCAAAAAAGTTACAGTTAAAGCAGGGGGAAATAATTTAGGTTCTACCCAAGATTCTGGCCAATATCCCATCAAGGATAAGTTACTAAAATTACTGCTGGCAATATCAACTGTGGGGACACTTTGAGCAAGTCCTACCCGTAATCTTACCCAATAACTCGGTAAATATCCACCATAAAATAACCCTAAAATTGAGGTAGAAATATCAGCAATGGTAGCTAATTTTGGTTGAAAAAGTAGATAAAAGCAAATTAAGGCCCCAGTTAAGGGAAATAAAGCATCTGTCAAATGGGGGGCGATCGCAGCTATTACTAATAATAACTGAGACACGACTAAGGTTGTTTTGGCGGCGGGGGCAATACCCTTGGCCCTGACTAATTGAAAATATTCTAATTGCCCTAAGAAGACGATAATACAGAGTCCTAGGGTAAAATACCATCCCCCAATAATCAGCATTCCGAGGGCTAGGGCAATGGCAATAATTGTAGTGATAATTCGAGTCCAGGGCATAAGCGAGGATAAGATAGGGTGAGGAAAAGGGGGAAGATATGTTAAGAATTCCTTATAAAAGGTTAACAAGTTCCGCTATTTCAATTGTATAAAATTCCTGGAATTCCTGGTAGTTGCCCCTTCGTCTATGGTACAAAACGTTAAAATTTTTCTCCACTGAGAATAAAAATGGGATCGACAGCAGCTAAGGTTTGATGCACCCCTCTGGTTTCTAAACGGTTCACCCCTGCTTGAACAACCTCTATATTACGGGCTTGTAGTGCCGCGAAGCCCTCTGAAATGAGATAAAGGGTTTCTAAGTTGGCCGCCGTGGCCACCAGCCTTCCTTCGGGCTTTAAACGTTGCCAGACTTGGGTTATGATATCTTTGATGGGGCTACCGCCTTCGATACAGACGCGATCGGGTTGGGGTTGTAGTTCACTGAGACAGTCGGGGGCGTTGCCTTCAAAAATCGTTACATTATTGACCCCAAAGCGATCGCAGTTACGACGAATTAATTTAGCTACATCTTCATCTCTTTCTACCGCAATAATAGTATTTTCGGGACATAATAAGCCAATTTCGACGGGAATGGTTCCGGTTCCTGCCCCGATATCCCACACTACTGAGTCTTTTGTTAATCTTAGAGCAGAAATGAGCAGTAAGCGCACTTCTCGTTTACTGAGGGGAATACCTGGTAAACGTTCAAAGAGGTTGTCAGGAATACCAGGGGTTTTGTAGGGCCAAAGCATAGTGATCATAAGACTAATTTTTCTTTCCTATTTTCTCTTAAATGTTGTTGATTGTTTCTTGAATTTTATATGTTATTAAGTTTCGGAGATTAGGATCTGATAATATTTCCGTTCCATAATGTTTCTAAATCGGTTCCAGCCGTCCTAATCATAAACTTTTCTGTTAATCTTTGTTGTTGTTCGGGTGAAAAATAATTTTTCCAGTCCCCGACTTGTCCTTTACGAATAAATGGGGGCATATTTTCGGGGCGTTTACTTGACCAACGTTGTTGCTCTTTTTTCATGTTTTCTAAACTACTGTTAATGATAATTTTGTTGAGAATTTGCTCATTTTTAATTCTATCTATATAGGGTTCTCCTAAAAAATGGATTATTTTTATAATAGCCTTTTTGGAATCTATTTTCATGTTTTCGTAGGTTAAAAATAAAACATTATGATCATTTTTGTTTTCATACCAAAGAACTAAATTATCAAAATAATCGCCAAAGTCTACTTCTCCATTAATAAAACATTCAAAAAATTCATCAAACGTCCCTTCTGCAAAGTCATAATGTTTAATAAAGCCTCTGGTATGATGATAAAATGAAACGGCACAATCAAAAGGGTTTCGTGCTACATAAATATATTTTGCGTCTGGATGATAAGGGGTTAAATTATAAGGTAAATGGGTTTTAATTATTCTAGGTTTAGGTAATATTTCAATCTTTTCTTTGCCAACTTCTTCTAAATGGGGAATATCATCTTCTATTTTTTTTGATGCTGATAAAGGTTCCCCATTATGTTGAATTAACCAGACAATATATTGTGTCCAAGTGGTTCCACATTTGGGATAAGTTACTATAAAAATGTCTGAGGGTTGCGCTTGATAATTCAGTGCTGAGGTAAACCCTTCTACGGGAAATCCCATGGGCATCCGAAATCCATTATGATAGTGATAGCTAGGTTTTTTCATGTCTTGTTTATTCTGTTTATTGGTGGAGTTAATTCATGAATTGACCCTACTATTGAATTTCAGTTAATAAATTATTAGGTAAAGGATGATAATCAGTTAATTCCATAGAAAAAGTAGCCATTCCTTGAGATAATGAGCGTAATTCTGTAGCATAACCTAACATTTCTGATAAGGGAACTTCTGCTTTAATCACTGTATAATTATCTCTGGTTTCGGACTCTAATAACAAGGCGCGACGGGATAATAATTTACTTTGTATTTGTCCCACAAATTGATCGGGTGTTTCAATTTCTAATAACATCATCGGTTCTAATAATGTTGGGTTTGCTTGGAAAAATCCTTGTTCAAATCCTTCTTTTGCTGCTAAACGGAATGCCATTTCTGAGGAGTCACGGGAGTTAAATTCACCGCTTTCTAAGATAACTTTTACTCCTACAATGGGATATCCTTTTAAATATCCGTTAGTCATAGCATCTTTAAACCCTTGTTCACAAGCAGGAATAAATTGATTAGGAATTGTATGATCATTGATATTATTCTCAAAGATAAATGGTTCTTTACAAGGTTCTAACCGTCCTTCAATTTTAGCATAAAAATGTATTTTTCCGATTTCTTTGTTAAGAGTATAATCAAAATTTGCCCCTTGAGTAATGGTTTCTCTGTAAGCAACTGCAGGGGTTCCTACATAGACATCAGCCTTATATTCTCGTCTCATTCTTTCTAGATAAATTTCTAAATGTAATTCCCCCATTCCTGAGATTAAAATATTGTTTGATTCGGGATCATTCTTAACTTTAAACGTCGGATCTTCATCAGAAAAGCGATGTAATGCTTTAGTTATTTTTTCTTCGTCTTGTTTGTTTTTTGGGGTAATTGATAGGGTAATAACAGGTTCGGGAACTTGAATTCCTTCTAAAGAAAGATTAGTATTGATAGAGGAAAGTGTGTCTCCTGATGCACAATTTACCCCCATTAATCCGATAATTTCTCCCACAGATGCACTGTCTAATTCTTGTCTTTTATTAACTTCAATTCTCACTAAACGAGTCACCCTGACATTCTTTTTTGTTCGAGGGTTATAGAGGTGATCTCCTTTATTTATGGTTCCTGAATAGAGACGAGTATAGGTTAATTGTCCATAGTCATCTTCAATCAGTTTAAAGGCTAATGCAACCACATTGCCATCTAATTCAGGATTGATTTTAATCGGTTTATTCGTATTGATATCAGTAGCGGTTATTGTGTCTCTTTCAAAGGGAGAAGGTAGATAATAATTGACAGCATCTAATAAGTCTTGTATCCCTTTATTTTTTAAAGCTGTTCCTAATAATACGGGAGTTAATTCTAAGTTTAATGTTCCCTGACGAATTACATCAATAATCATTTCTTTTGAGATATCTTCCCCTAATAATAATTTTTCGGTCATCTCATCTGATAAAAGGGAAAGACTATCTAATAATTGTTCTCTTGCTTGTTGTGCTTCTATTTGTAATTCTTCAGGAATAGGTTGACTAATTTTTGTTTCGCCATGTTCCCCTTCATAAGTATAAGCAACCATCTCAATTAAATCAATTATACCCTTAAATTTTTCTTCTTTTCCAATGGGATATTGTAATAAAATTGGGTTTAAATTTAACTTGTCTTTTAGAGCTTTTATAACCCGAAAAGGGTTGGCACCAACTCGATCTAATTTGTTAATAAAAGCAATACGAGGAATCCCATAACGTTTCATTTGACGGTCTACAGTGTAAGATTGAGATTGAACTCCTCCTACTCCACAAAGTACCATAATTCCCCCATCTAAAACCCTTAGTGATCGCTCAACTTCAATGGTAAAATCAACATGACCAGGGGTATCAATTAAGTTTATTTGAGTATCGTTCCAAAAGCAAGTAATGGCAGCAGATGTAATTGTAATTCCTTTCTCTTTTTCTAGTTCCATATAATCCATCGTTGCGCCTTCTTCATCCCCTTTTACTTCATGAATTTGATGAATTTTTCCTGTGTAGAAAAGGATACGTTCAGAAATGGTAGTTTTTCCAGCATCAATGTGAGCAGAAATTCCAATATTGCGGAGTTTTTGATTAGGAGACATAAGCGTTTATTGGCTATTTATAAATGATTAAAGATGGATAATTGAACAAATTAATAAGGACTTATTAACAGACTCTATCTGTAGGGGCAATTCATGAATCACAACTACTTTGGTGCTTATTACCCTAATAATTTGTTAACAGAAATTTCCAGATTTGGAAAGGCTACAGGAGAAATAATACCCTTAGTATAGTCTTGCTTTATTTGGTAATCTTTGTCTTGGGGACTTTGAAACACTTTGAGAATTTTTGAAGGGAGATCAATTACCCAATATTCCCTGATCTTTGCCTGAGCATAAATATTTTTTTTGACACCCAAATCTTTTGCTAAAGTGCTATCAGAAACCTCAATTAACCAATAAATATCTTCAGCATAAGGATGATGATTCAGGTATAATGTATAAGGAGAACGAACCACTGCAATATCTGGTTCTGGTTCCGAGTCGGTTAGGGTAATAGGATGAGCTTCACTAATAACTGCTTGTGCGCCTAAAATTGACCGAAGATAGTCAGCTACACTATGATTAATATAACGATGAAAAGTGCCTTCTGGACTCATTTGTAGTATCTCTCCTGCAATTAATTCACAAGAGCGATCGCTTAATATTCCCGCTTCAATCATTTTATGGTAATCTTCCACTGACCATTTAATAAGTGTGTCCATAATTGCTATCAACTCATTTTACTTTTTATGTTAACAAATTTAGGGAATATTGCCATTCTTTGCTAAACTAGGAATCAGGGGAATTAAGGGGTATATTAAAATTATGGCAAATCGAGAACATTTAGCACTGTTAGAAAAAGAGATAAATTGGTTAACATGGCGACAAGATAACCCAAAAGTTACACCAGATTTAAGAGACATTGACTTAACAGGAAAGAATTTACAAGAAGCCTATTTATTTGGAGTAAATTTAAGAGGATCACATCTTCAAGAAGCTATCTTAAATCACGCTAACCTAGAAAATGCTGACCTTTCTCAAGTAAATTTAAGTGAAGCAAATCTCAATTATGCCAACCTACAAAATGCCAATTTAATTGGTGCAAATTTACGTCAAGCAAGCCTCAATTATGCAAATTTATCTCAAGCGAATTTAATTGGAACATCCCTACGAAATACCCAAATTAAAGGGGCTGATTTTAGTCGCGCTCAACTTAATCGTACCAATTTAAGTGAAGCTTTGGGACAAAATGCAAACTTTTGTGAAGCAGATTTGAGTCAAGGAATCTTATATGAAGCAGAATTACAAGGAGCCTATTTTTATCGTGCGAATTTATCACAAGCTCAACTCATTCAAGCCCATTTATGTCAAGCTTATTTATTCAGAGCTAATTTAACAGAAATTAAAGGCGATCACTGCGATTTAAGATGGTCTAATTTAACCCAAGCTAACTTACAAGGGGCGAATTTATCAGGAGCAAATCTCACAGAAGCTAATTTAAGTTATGCAGATTTAAGAGGAGCTAATTTACAAGGAGCTAACCTGCGGGGTGCAATTTTAATCGGTACGAATTTAGATAAATATAGTTCTTCAGGACATATTATACAAAAATGTTAGTTAATGTTCCATTAAAGTAAGCTAGGCCGAGGGAGCAAGGTCCTTACGCCCCTACAAGCGGACAAATTCCTAGGAATTTCGTTGATTTTAGTTATAATTGAAGAAAAAAAAATATCCTAATGACAGAACCCGATATTAAAGCCATTATTCAAGAAGAACTTCCGAAAATTTTACAAGATCGGGAGATGAGAGATTTTGTTTTGCGGACAGTTAATGATTTTTATGCTGGAAAACAGGAAACAGAAAGCCGTTTTGACCAAATACTAGCAGAACTACGCCAAGATCGAGAAGAACAAAGACGCAAATGGGATGAACAAAATCGTAAATGGGATGAAAATAACCAAAGATGGGAAGAAACTCAAAATGAAATTAAGGCCATGAACCGCAAACATGACAGTACCATTGGCGCATTAGGTGCAAGATGGGGCATTTATTCAGAAGGTAGTTTTCGCAATGCCCTACAAGGTATTTTAAAAGATTCTTTTGGGGTTGAAGTAGTTAATGTTATTGAATATGATGACCAAGGGGAAGTATTTGGCCGGCCTGATCAAATTGAACTTGATTTACTCATTAAAAATGGACTTTTGATCATTTGCGAAATTAAATCTTCTATGAGTAAACCAGATATTTATACCTTTGAAAAAAAAGTACAATTTTATCAAAATCGTCATCAACGCATTGCTAACCGAAAAATTGTCATTTCTCCAATGGTAAACCCCAGAGCATCTGAAATTGCCAGAGAATTAGGCATCGAGGTTTATAGTTATGCGGAAGATGTGCCGAATTTTTCTTAATTGTTCCGTTGATTTTACCCCTTTTTCCTGGCTAAAACGCATTTTAAATGCGTTTTAGCTTTCTCAGGTTATTCTGGTTCCACCATCGAAAAGAACCCAGGAACCCGTCCCGCAGCCGTAGATCCATCTTTCTGAGAAAGAATCACCGCACCAATCTGATCACTCATTACAGCGACCTTTTTTTCCGTTTGCTTCTCACAGGTTAATTCTAACAATTGGGGAGTCGGGGATTTCATTGCGCTCACAATTTGCTGATATAAAGCTTCTGCATCTTCAGTTTCCTTGCGCTGGACAGAAATGGGAATAGGAATGTACTTCAAGGCTAAATCAATACTGATCATGAATGCTCCTCGTAAAAAAAGGCTCTCCATCTAATTATCGGTTAAAACTTAGCACAACCCAGAATAGAGATGGCTTTCAGGGAATCTTTATATTTTGTTAAGGTTTGGGGTGGAAAACTCGGACAGTTTACATTAATATGGTATAAGTTAAGAAACGTAACAATTTCTCACATTTCGTCTAAGTATCTGCTTCATATTCTGAAGTTGAGGTATGCCGGACGATTTTAGAGAATTCTTAAACCTTGTCCTTATATTCATTTGGAGATTTGCGCCATGACCATTGCAGTCGGACGCGCCCCAGAGCGAGGATGGTTTGATGTCCTCGATGACTGGTTAAAGCGCGATCGCTTCGTATTCGTAGGTTGGTCTGGGTTACTACTGTTCCCCTGTGCCTACCTAGCTTTAGGAGGTTGGTTAACCGGAACCACCTTTGTCACCTCCTGGTACACCCACGGGTTAGCGAGTTCTTACCTAGAAGGTTGTAACTTCCTCACCGTTGCTGTGTCTTCTCCCGCTAACGCCTTCGGTCACTCCATTCTCTTTTTATGGGGCCCCGAAGCACAAGGAGACTTCACTCGCTGGTGTCAAATTGGCGGATTATGGCCCTTTGTCGCCCTACATGGTGCTTTTGGACTGATTGGCTTCATGTTACGTCAGTTTGAAATTTCCCGTTTAGTCGGCATTCGCCCTTATAACGCCATTGCTTTTTCTGGCCCCATTGCGGTATTCGTCAGCGTTTTCCTGATGTATCCTTTGGGACAGTCTAGCTGGTTCTTTGCTCCCAGTTTTGGAGTAGCTGGAATTTTCCGTTTCATCCTGTTCTTACAAGGGTTCCACAACTGGACACTAAACCCCTTCCACATGATGGGAGTGGCTGGTATCCTTGGTGGTGCGCTACTTTGTGCCATTCACGGTGCAACGGTAGAAAACACCCTGTTTGAAGATAGTGAGCAAGCCAATACTTTCCGCGCTTTTGAACCTACCCAAGCAGAAGAAACCTACTCCATGGTGACAGCAAACCGTTTCTGGTCACAGATTTTCGGTATTGCTTTCTCCAACAAACGTTGGTTGCACTTTTTCATGTTATTTGTGCCTGTAACGGGCTTATGGATGAGTTCTATCGGAATTGTCGGCTTAGCCCTAAACTTACGGGCTTATGACTTTGTTTCCCAAGAATTACGGGCAGCAGAAGATCCCGAATTTGAGACATTCTACACCAAGAATATCTTATTAAACGAAGGTCTAAGAGCTTGGATGGCTCCCCAAGACCAACCCCACCAGAACTTTATCTTCCCTGAAGAAGTTCTACCTCGTGGTAACGCTCTCTAAGGGAAAATTCGTGAGAAGGGTGGGTTATATCTCATCCTTCTTCGTTCATGTAAATTCCTTGACATTTGCCCCGTTTATGGGGTTTCTTTTTAGCTATTTTTATTATTCTAAACCTTGAGAGAATTATGTTTTTAAAGTTTGATAATTTGGGTGAAAAAACGATTAATAAAATTGCTGAAGTAGCTTTGTCAACTCAGTTAGAGCAGACAGAGAAATTAAGAGTTAATGTTAAGACAGACCCCAATTTATTGGCCCAAGGAATGTTAGAATCTTTAGCCATTGATTGTCAAGGATTGATTTTGGAAAACTCCCTAAGAATGGAGACAATAAATATTACCCTTAATACCATTGCGGTGAGTCCTTTTAAGGCATTGATGGGCAATATTCAATTAACCAAACCCAGCGAAGGCAAGGCTTGTATTCTGTTAACTGAAGTAGATATTACTATGTCATTTGCTGCGGAAATTTTGAGAAAAAATCCAAAAAACACCCAAGTTATCCTTGATAAAAAAGTTGTTATGGTACATCTTCAACAGGTTAATTGTAGGTTGTTAGAGACAGGAAAAATGCTGATTATAGCTAATGTTAAAGTTGAAAATACAGGAGAGTGTCGAGAAGTTAGCTTACAGATTACTCCCCGCATTTGTCAAGCAGGTAATGGTGTTATTATTGAAGACATTGAGTATTTTCAGGAACCTGAATTATCTTCTATTGTCTTGAATCCAATTTTAGAAGAAGCCAAAAATATTTTTAATCTTAAGAAGTTTAAAATTGAGGGGTTTTCTCTGAAAATTCAAGAAGTTAATATTACAAAAGGATCTTTAAAATTACAAGCTGAAGCAGGAATGACACATTTTCCCAATTCTTAATAATGAAATTCCTAACAGGAAAACCCTTATTAATTACTTTATCTATCTTGATAGTTATTCCCCTTGGTTTATATTCTAAATATTATCAGGGAATCGGCCATCAATGGGTTAATGATTATGGGGCAGCTATTTGGTATGAAATTTTTTGGTGTTTATTTGCTTTTTATTTCTTTTTTCAGGCAAAATTTATCAAAATAATTCCCATTTATGTATTTATTATTACTTGTTTATTAGAAATTTTACAACTTTGGAATCCCCCTTTACTTGTATTAATTCGTTCTCATATTCTGGGTAAATTATTACTTGGAACTACTTTTTCTTGGTGGGATTTTCCCCATTATTTGGTCGGATGTTTTTTGGGTTGGTTATGGTTAAAAAGAATCCGCAGTAATCACTGGTAATTTTTCATGATTTTCTGTTACCCAACTCGCAAAATGTCTTGCTAATGGTGGTACAAAAACAAGAGGGCTAGTAAATCCCGAAAATATATGTAATCCTTGAAAACCTTCAATTTGACCGACTAAAAAGTTAGAATCAGGGCAAAAAGCTACTAAACAATGATGTAATTTTCCTGGGATATTTTGTAAAGATGGGAGAATTTTTCCTACTGATTGACGAATTCTTTCTTCACTCCTATTTCTATCAATATTAGCCTGGGTATCAGGACAAATTTGGCTAATTTGTCCCAAAGAAAAACTACCATCCATAAATTGAATTGCCCCAGGTTCCATCGTATCAGCTATAATATTAGAACTGGGATGATTCCAACATGATTGTTGCTCAACATCCCTAGATTTTTCTTCTAACATTAGTCTTTGTAAGGCAGATGGCATAACTAAAGTACGAAGATGAATATCAAGAGGTGGGGTAACAATTGATTGAGAATGGGTGAAGTAAATATTAACATTAATACCTACGGTTTTAAGCAGAAGACGAGTTAATCCTCCGGCACAAACAACGGTATTTTTACTATAATGTTTTTCCGACAGAGTTTGAACTCCTGCAATCTTCTCTTTTTGCCCTAAAAATTGGGTAACTGTTTCATATTTAATCTCCCCACCTAATCTTAAGAATGCTTGTTGATAGGCATTATTTGTTTTTTGAGGGTTAATATGTCCATGGGGTAATTGAAGACAGCCAGACATGGCATTAGGATTAAGTAAAGGCTCTCTTTCACAAGCTTCTTGTGGGGTTAAAAGTTGGGGTTTGATAGCAAATTTTTGATAGGTTTTAGCAATAGTTTCCGGCGTATCTTCTGAGGAAATTACCAGCATCAAATCAACTTCACGAAATTCTGTATTTGCTGCTAATTCTTCTGATAAATTTTGCTGGATTTCTCGCCCTTCTTGACATAATTCACGAGATAAATTATCTGTTGCTGACCAATAGGAAAGCCCGCCATAACTCAAACGGGTGGCATTATTTAGATTTGGATCTTTTTCTAAGAGTAAAACCCTTAATCCTTTTTTGATTAACTCATAGCTTAGGGCGGAACCAGTAATGCCACCACCAATCACAATCCAATCGTAAGTTTTCATATATTTTTCTAAATTTATTACTTTATTTTACCATTATTTTGCTAAAATTTAGAAACCCTTAATTGAAAAAAAAGTGCTTCCTCGACGCTATCATCGCATCAAACAAGTCCTTGATCAACGACAACCAGATTTAACTGTCTTAACCGAAGATGTCCATAAATCTCATAATTTATCCGCCATTATTCGTACCTGTGATGCTGTAGGAATTTTAACGGTGCATACCCTGAATGTGATTGATGAATTGCCAGAGGTTTCTCTAGTAGCTAAAGGCAGTGATAAATGGATTTTTCTTGATTCTCATCCTGACATAAAAACGGCTATTACTCATCTCAAACAACAAAATTTAAAGATTTACGCGGCTCATTTTAGCGAGGAATCTGTAGACTATCGCCAAATCGATTATACTCAACCTACAGCCATTTTATTAGGGGCAGAAAAATGGGGAGTGAGTCAAGAAGCTGCTCAATTAGCCGATGGACATATTATTATTCCCATGTTAGGAATGGTGCAATCTTTGAATGTTTCTGTTGCTGCTGCGGTTATTTTATTTGAAGCACAGCGTCAAAGATTAGGGGCTAAAATGTATGATAATACTCGTCTTGCTCCTGAAACCTATCAGCGCATTTTATTTGAATGGAGTTATCCAGACATCGCGGCCAAGTATCAAGAAAAAGGTGAATGTTATCCCTCTTTAGGGGAAAATGGAGAGATTATTCAGTAGGGGCGGGTTTTTTACTGGAATTATGATTTTTAAATAAAAGTTATATAAACCCACCCTGCTGCCATTGTTAGTTAACCATTTAAAATTTACAAATTGAATCAGGGTTAATCGGACAAATTAAATTTTGCAGAGGATTATTAGAGAGGGTAAGATTGGTCAATTTTGTTAATAATGCTAGGGATGAAACATCAATGATTTGGTTATTACTCAGTTCAATATATGATAATTTACTGAGATAAGATAAGGGCGTAACATCACCAATTTTATTGTTGGATAAGTAAACTTTTTCTAAATTACTTAGACTTGACAAAGAAGTAATATCAGTAATGTTATTTTTATCAAGAATTAACAAAGAAAGTTGAGATAGTTTAGCAAGATAACTAATATTACTAATTTGATTATCAGGAATAATTAATGTTTTGAGATTTTCTAGTTTTCCTAGCTCATCAATCTTTTTAATCTTATTATTTATGAGAGAAAGTCCTGTTAATTTATCTAGAGAAGATAGGTCAGAAACTTGAGAAATTTTGTTATTATCAAGGATTAAAACTTGTAAATTACTTAAAGATGATAAAGGTTGAAGGTTGGCAATTTGATTAAAAGGTAGATAGAGACGAGTGAGACTATTTAAAGAGGAAAGCGGACTTAAATTTTTAACATTATTATTCCACATCCACAGGGTTTTTAATTTATCCATTTTCGATAAAGCTGTTAGGTTACTAATTTGATTATTAGATAACTCTAACTTCTCTAAATTAGTTAAAGAAGCGATGGGAGTGAGATCTGAGATTTGATTATCAGCTAAATATAATCCTGTTAATTGCTTAAAAGAAGATAATGGAGTTAAATCTTTAATTTCAGTTCCTGACAAATCTAAATTATCATTTTGAGATAAATAACGAGCAGCTTTTTCACAATCAGGTTGTTTAGAATTTTCCAGTAAAATTGAAACAGTATATTGTGAGTCTTCTGATAAATGAGCTTTGTTTAAACATAATTCTGTAAAAGCAGTAGTTGCATTGACAGACGTATAATTAAGCAGGGTTTCACTGATCATTAAGAAAAATAATAAACCGAACAAAAATTGAACAATACGAGAGGAAAGAATAACAGTTTTTAAACGTGACATTGAGACTATCCTAATAACTAAGAGATAAACAGAGTCATAATTAAAAATTCTGATGACTTAATTTTTAGGTAAGTTGCAACAGTATTTTTACCAGTTTAGCAGATAAATTTAGAAAAAGATCATAAATATTACGCAGTGATCTAGGTACTAAAATTTGTTGATCTTGATCACAATTTTGGAAAATCTAGAAACTCAGAATTATTTGTTTGAATACCATTACGAATATGTAAATCTCGCTGAGGATAAGGAATTTCAATATCATTTTCCTTAAAAGCTTGCCAGATCTCACAAATTAAATTACTGGTAACTTTTTTGCCGATTAAAGAATCATTGAGCCAAAATTTTAGTTCAAAATCAATACTAGAATCACCAAAATTAATCGCAAAAGCTACAGGATTTGGGATTTTTAAGATCGCAGAGTTATTATTAGCTACACTTAGTAAAATGTCGATAACTTTTTGAGGGTTACAATCATAATTTGCACCAACAATTACAGAGCGATAAACTAAATTATTGCTGCCGGTAAAAGTAGTAAAATTTTGAGTAAAAAAGAATTGATTGGGAATAATTTTTTCTGAATTATCTCGCAAAACTTGAACTGTTGTTGCTCTTACTCCTAGCTTTTTAACTTGACTCATTTCGTCATCAATGGCAATAATATCATCTGGTTTTAAAGCACCTTCAAATAATAACCAAATGCCACTAACAAAATTACTAATCACTTCTTTTAAACCAAAACCAATACCAACTGATAAACCCCCTGTAATGGCAGCAATAGCTGTAGCACTAACCCCAACATAACCAAAAATTATGACAATTCCTAGTCCGATTAAAAAGTAACGAAGCAGTAGATAAATTACTTGAGATATTCTTTTATCTTGACGAATTTCTGCGGTAAAAAAATAAATCAATAACTTTTCTAAAAGAGAACAACCAACAATCCAAAAATATAATCCCCCAACGATAACAAAAATGGCTTCTATGGTGATTGACTGGCCAAATAATTTAATAAACGAGACTTGTAAGATACTGTTTAAATCAGTAAAAAGATTAATAACCTGGGCAATAATCACAATGCAAAAAAACGGCGCAAAGAGATGATTATGATAGTATTGAACCGATGAGCGACTAAATGAAGCATATAAAGAAATCAAAAAAATACGATAGAAACAATAAAGCCACAAAAGGTTGATACTATCCTTTAAATATCCCCCAAACCATCCTTGTTGAACAAAAATAATGTGGAGCAAATTAACGATTATTAAACAAAGTAATGGTGTAAGAAGATAATAAAGCAAAGCTGCCCCAGATTGTTGCCAATAAATCCTTGTATCTTTTTCGCAAAATTTACTAAGTTCAGGGAATCGCTGACTAAATATACTCCATACCCAGTTAGAAAGTATCCACATAAGAATAATTGATATGGCGATTACCAACAGTTGTATTTGAACCGCAGGACGTTGTAAAATAATCGTAATTTTCAACAATTCTTGCCATAAATAACTGTCATCAAGGACAAAATTATCTCTCATAAATTACCACCAATACTATTGATTGAATTGAGCATTGACTTTTTTCGTAATTTCCAAAGCTGCCTCCTCAGCCGTAATTTCTCCCCCTAATACTTTATTATAAATAATATCACCATATTGTAAAAAAGCTTGATGTTTATCGATTTGATCGAGGGAAACTACCACCCCTGTTTTAGATTGTTCCACCAAAACTGCTTGCATCGGAAACAAACGAAAATCAACCGTAACATTTTTATTAACAGGAATCAAAAAAGGAACTGCTACCTGAACTCTTTGTTGGGATTGAGCATTGCTCAAAAACTGAGCAAGTTTTAAGGATAATTGATGTTGATTACCACTAGAAGCCCCATTAAAAATAAAGCCAACTGTCCATAAAGGAGGAGTTGCGGGCTGATTTTCTCTACCCGGTAATAAGGCAACCCCTAACTTATTATTTCCCAAAGCTTCTGTTAGATTAGGAAGCCAATCTGACGAACAAGTAATATAACTTAGTTTCTCTTCGACAAGGCTTTTTTGCAAAGTTTCTGTGTCCTCAATTAGAAAAAAATTAGGTTCATTTCTTGCATTTTTAAGCCATTCAATCCATTTTATCCAACCGGGATTTTTGGCTAAAATAATGTTCCCAGATTCATCAAATAGCTTGCCACCAAAAGCCCCTGCTCCCCAAAATGCCCCACGGAAACCAGAATGTAGTCCCACAGAATATCCTTTTCGGGCCTGACTAATTAAATCATCTAAAGTTGTTGGTGTTTCCTTTATTTTATCTTTGTTATAACAAAGAACTTGGGTCGTTAAATTAACAGGTAAAGCGTAAAGATAACTCTGATAACTCACTTGTTTTAGGGTTTCTGGCCGAAACTGCGATAAATCTAAATTATCTTGATCTAGACGTTTTAAGTATCCTGAGCGAATCAGTAACGGCAGTTGTTTTCTTAATAAAGAAACTGCAAAAAGATTAGGCCCTGCCCCTCTAGAAAGTTGTTGACTGAACTTCGATAAAGTTTCATCTGATGGGACAAATTCTATGACTATTTTAACCCTAGGATTCAGTTTCATGAATTCCTGAACACTATCCGTAACGATTGTTTGAAATTGTGTGCTTTGCTCTTTTGTGAGTCCCAAGGGAATTTCTACCCATTCTAAAATCTCTCCCTTAAGATTTGAACTTGACTGTTCAATTTCGCTTATTTCCTGGGGTTGACTACTACAACCATAAAGGAATAAAAGTATAATTAGAAGTATTTTCAGTAAACTTTTAAAAATCATGTTTTATGATTGTTCTTTGAAGTCTCTAATCAATGTTAACTCATCATTAGAAAGTGGTTTAGAAAAAAACTCAATATTAAAACACTGACAAGCAGCTTCTGTTAAAGTAGCGATCGCAGTTTCTAAAAAAGTTGGATCATCCAGACTACCGCTAAATTGAGGTTTAGGGGCAATTTCACTAAATACAGTCTTAAATAAGTTAGGATCGGTAGCTAATTGTATAGATCCTTGTTGCAAAATGCCTTTACCACTACATCGTAAGGCACTACCAATAAATTTATTACCCCAACTATCTACTAAGTCAGCATTCGTCGCTGTCCCGAAACAACTAGCATTATGAATATAACCCCGTCCTGCTTTACCATAAAATAAATCTAAACCAAAAGTCCGCCAACCTTGAATCAGAAACTCACAAAGATATTGATAGATTTCTGAGCGTTTCCCCTTAATATTACTCGTAATAATGCTATAACATAAATCTCCGCTATGTAGAACCCCTCTACCTCCTGTCGGACGACAAACTAAGTCAATGGGTTGATTTTGCCATTGTAAAGTGTCCCAGTGTGGGGGATAATTACGTTGTAGGGAACCGAGAGAAATGGCAACAGGATCAAAACGATAAAAGCGCAATGTTGGCGGATGATTTTCTTGTAGATGTTGTTGCAATAACCAAGCATCAATAGCCATTTGTAGCTTTCCAGAAGCCACCATTAAGGGAATAAAACGCCAAGAAATGGGATTATTGGTTGTCATAGAAAAATTAGGTTACAATTGATATACGTTATCAGTGTAGGGATGCTTATAATGAAATTATAAAATAGATAAAAAGTACAATAAGCAACAACCATCATGACAAATTACATTTCTGATTATTATACATGGACAAAAGAACAAGCAGAACTACTGAAATTAAAACGATTTGAACAAGTTGATTGGGAACATCTAATTGAGGAGATAGAAGAATTGGGAAATAGCCGTGAAAACGCCTTAGAAAGCTATTTAGAACGTCTTTTAGAACATCTGCTTAAATTGTCCTATTGGGAATCAGAAAAAGAATACTGTACCAGAGGTTGGAAAGCCGAAATTACAAATTTTAGAGTACAAATAAAAAAAATTATTCGCAAAAATCCCGCATTAAAGAATAAAATAGAAACAATTTGGACAGAAATTTATCCTGAGCGAATTTCTGTCATGAGTAAACTTTTTTCGATTCCTGATACTGACAACAATATTACCCTTGACAATGCCCTTTTAGACGATTGGTTTCCTGATTAAATAAAGATAATATTAAGCAAAAATGCACGTTATCAGTAAATTTGAGTTATTAGTTTTATTAATTGAAGCTTATGAACAACAATATTATCCGATGAATAAAACAAATCCTATCGCTACTTTAGAATCATTAATTTATGAATTTGATATTAATTATGAGAGTCTTATTTATATTTTTGGAGATATTAAGACCCTAGAAGCAATTATGACAGACAAACAAGAAATTAGTTCATCTCAAGCGGAGTCTTTGGCTGAGTTTTTTAATCATTTGAGTCCAAAACTCGCTTTAACTTCTCATAACTTTACTCAAATCAAAGTATAAGGTAGCTATACTAAAATAAAAGTATTCTAAGTCAACAAATAAGAAACTAGAACTTAATTAATGACATCTTCAACAACAAAAGTTCAAGTCATTGGTGGCGGTTTAGCCGGAACCGAAGCAGCGTGGCAAGTCGCCCAAGCTGGTATACCCGTGATATTACACGAAATGCGCCCCATTAGTACCAGTCCCGCCCATCATAGCGAAGAATTAGCAGAATTAGTCTGTAGCAACTCCTTTGGGGCTATGTCCAGCGATCGCGCTGCGGGTCTTCTCCATGAAGAATTACGCCGTCTTGGTTCCATTATAATCCAAACCGCAGATCAACACGCCGTCCCTGCTGGCGGTGCCTTAGCTGTCGATAGAGGCATTTTTAGCCATCAATTAACCGAAATCTTAGGTAATCATCCCCTCATTGAACTAAAACGCTCAGAAATCACCGAAATACCCACAGAAGGTATCGTCATTTTAGCCACTGGCCCCCTCACCACTCCCTCCCTAGCGGAAGACTTACAACGGTTCACAGGGATGGAATATATGAGCTTTTTTGACGCAGCAAGCCCTATAATCGTCGGAGAGTCCATCAATACAGACATCGCCTTTTTAGCCTCCCGTTACGATAAAGGAGATGCTGCCTATCTTAACTGTCCCCTCAACAAAGACCAATATCTACAGTTTCGGGAGGCATTATGTCAGGCAGAACAAGCCGAATTAAAGGATTTTGAGCGAGAAACCGCCAAATTTTTTGAAGGATGTCTCCCTATCGAGGAATTAGCTAAACGGGGAGAAGAAACCATGCGTTATGGCCCCCTGAAACCCGTTGGCCTCTTTGATGCACGTTTAGGGGACTTTCGGGAACCAGAAAACAAAGAAAAACGCCCCTACGCGGTGGTACAGCTACGCCAAGAAGATAAACAGGGGCAATTATGGAATATGGTCGGATTTCAGACTAATTTGAAATGGGGAGAGCAAAAAAGGGTATTTAGGCTGATTCCTGGCTTAGAAAACGCTGAATTTGTCCGTATGGGAGTAATGCACCGTAATACTTTCATTAATTCACCGCAGTTACTTGATCCTACTTTACAGTTTAAAACCCGTCCGACGCTTTTGGCCGCAGGTCAATTAATTGGTACAGAAGGCTATACCGCAGCAACCGCAGGGGGTTGGTTAGCGGGGACAAATGCAGCAAGATTAATATTAGGGTTAGAGACAGTAACTCTCCCTGAAAGTATGATGATGGGGGCGTTATTTGGGTTTATTAGTAGTGCATCTCCTAAACATTTTCAACCTATGCCCCCAAATTTTGGTATTTTACCGGAATTACCTGTGAGAATTCGCAATAAACGGGAAAGATACGGGAAATATCGTGATCGGGCTTTAGCTGATTTGAATGAATGGCAATTACAATTAAATTGTAAGCAAAACAATCTAGTTATTTTGTAATAAATTAAGGGCGAATACCATTCGCCCCTACAGGTTCAAAAATTCACTTTTTATCAGGAGATATTAACATGGTGGCAGCAAAAGAACATTATTACATGAGTCCAGAAGAATATCTAGAATGGGAGGAAAAACAACCGCTTAAATATGAATATATGGATGGGGAAGTTTACGCAATGACTGGGGGAACAATTCCTCATGCTGCTATTGCTTTAAACTTAGCTTCTATGCTTAAAAATCATCTCAGGGGGAAAGGATGTAAAATATTAATGTCTGATGCTAAAGTACAGGTATCAGAAAAAGGCCCCTATCATTATCCTGATGTTATCGTGAGTTGTGATGAACGGGATAAAAAAGCGATGAAATTTATTCAATATCCTTGTTTAATTGTTGAGGTTCTTTCACCCAGTACAGAAGGATTTGATCGAGGGAAAAAGTTTAGGAATTACCGTAAAATTGAAACATTAAAAGAGTATGTTTTAGTTAGTGCTGAACAGAAATTGATTGAGTATTTTCGTGTTAATGATAAAGGTATTTGGGAGTTATACAGTTTTGCTGAAAATGCTGAATTAAGATTAACTTCAGTTGATTTTAATTGTCCTGTTGAGTTTATTTATGAGGATGTTCTTTTAATAGATGAAACTGAAAATGAGTAAAGAATATATTCTGTAATTAATTAACCTGGAGATCATTATGCCTTCCCCTTTTCCTGGAATGAACCCCTATTTAGAAAGTCCTACACTGTGGTCACAAATTCATACTCATTTAATTGTAGCGATCGCAGAAAAAATGAATCCTATCCTACGTCCAAAATATCGTATGGCAATGGAACAAAGAGTATATACAGAAACAGACAATGGTAATGGTTTTGAGTTAGTTGGTATTCCCGATAATGTTGTTTTTACCCCTACTTCAAAAATAACTCCCTCCTTATCTTCTAATATTGCCATTGCACCACCAAAAGTTAAGTCTTTACCCATTATAATACCACAACCAGAAACAGTAAAAGAATGGTATTTAAAAGTAAAAGATGTGGAAACTAAACAAGTTATTACTGTGATTGAAATACTTTCACCCAAGAATAAGAAAGCAGGAGAAGGAAAAAATAAATATCTTAAAAAAAGAGAGCAAGTATTAATGAGTTTAACTCACTTAATTGAGATAGATTTATTAAGAAAGGGGGAAATAATGCCGATGAATATTAATGAAGACATGAAAACGGATTATCGTATTGTTATTAGTCGTAGTGATCACCGCCCTCATGCCGAATTATATGCTTTTAATTTAGCACAAGAAATTCCCTCAATTCCTTTACCTTTAAAACCAGAAGATCAAGAACCCTTGATTCCTTTACAAGAATTATTACATAATATTTATGAAAAAGGCAGTTATGATTTAGCGATTAATTACCAAAAACAACCTTCAATAGAATTATCTGAAGATGATCAAATTTGGGTTGATAACTTATTAAAATAACAAAAGTTCTTACTAGACAAAACATTATCAATATCTTTAGCAGCAGACCCTGTAAACATATGATAACAGAGAATACTTTACATCTTTTTTCAAACCTAAAAAGCCGTGAGCGAGAGTTAGCCACGTCCTTTTAAGGCGTGGCGGTG
>NZ_JAYGHQ010000019.1:106719-106902 GCF_034931425.1 Crocosphaera sp. XPORK-15E | reverse complement strand
ACTTCCAAGAAAATCAATCAGGAACAGCAGAAATAACAATTGAAGCTACATCCAATGGACAAACTGTAACAGATACATTTACGGTAACAGTCAACGCAGTTGATGATCTTCCTGTGATTACGCCGGCTCAAACCTTTAGCTATCAAGAAAATCAAATTGCTGGGTTTGAAGTGGGAACAGTTC
>NZ_JAYGHQ010000019.1:0-106619 GCF_034931425.1 Crocosphaera sp. XPORK-15E | reverse complement strand
GCGGCGGGCAATACTTCTGTCGTGACGGATGTAACTGTTAATGTTACGGATGTTGTCGATGAAACAACTCCTGTAGTAACACCAGACCAAACCTTTAGCTATCAAGAAAATCAAATTGCTGGGTTTGAAGTGGGAACAGTTCAGGCTACCGATGATCTCGGTGTTGTGACAGCCTATACTATCGCTAGTGGTAATGATAATGGCTATTTCGCCATTGATGACTCAGGTAAGATTACCTTAACCGAAGCTGGTGCGGCGGCCATGGCAGCCAGCAATGACTTTGAAACCGCACCTAACACTTTCACCCTGGGCATTACTGCTAATGATGCGGCGGGCAATACTTCTGTCGTGACGGATGTAACTGTTAATGTTACGGATGTTGATGAAAACCCAATCAGTCCTGATCCTAATGTGGTATTTGACGATACCTTGGCTCCAACAACCGAAGGCAATGATAGCTTCACTGGTTCAAGCGGTAACGATAGTATTGCTGGACTCGCTGGTGACGACATACTTAAAGGATCTCGTGGCCGAGATTACATTCAGGGTAATGAGGGTAATGACACCCTGCAAGGTGGTAATGCTAAAGACACTATCACTGGTGGTATGGATGACGACTCCATCAAAGGTGGTAAAGGCGATGATCTGATCGGTGGTGATGAGGGCAACGACACCCTCAAAGGCGCTCAGAATCGGGACGATATCCGAGGTGGTGCAGGCGATGACGAGATCCGAGGTGGTAATGCTACAGATACGCTAAACGGCGGTACTGGCAACGACTCCATCATTGGTGGTAAAGGTAAGGACTTACTCGTTGGAGGATCGGGATCTGACTCACTTGACGGGGGTAACGGACAGGATACCCTGATTGGTGGCGATCAAACCCCTAATGATTCTGAAAGGGACATCTTGACGGGTGGAAACGGTCTAGATACCTTTGTCCTCCAGACGACGAATGCCGATGCTAATGCTGATTTCATCACTGATTTTGTGGCCGGAACGGATAAATTCGCACTAATTGGTGATCTGATGTTTGCTGATTTAACAATTAATCAAGCTGGAAGTGATGTCACTATCAGCAACAATGATGTCATCATGGCTACTGTGCAAAATGCCAATATTGATGCGATCAATAATGCAAGCAACTTCATGAGCTTCGACTTCACCTAGAAATGTCGCAAGGATGCCCCCACTATAAACGAGGCCGATACATCGAGGCGTAGCCGAGTACCGCCAATGTTTTAGTGGGGGAGTTATTCAAGAAGTGTGAAGTCAGAAGTGTCAATATAGTGGGAGATTGAAACTCGCCACGCTCTTGAAGACCGCTAAAATTAATTTATAGCGGGGGTCTTAAACCCTATTTCTACGTCTAGAAGTAGAAAGTGCAAAACTCATCAAATTATTAGAAAAAACAACTTCTGACGAATGACTTCCTACTTCTGACTTCGAGCGAAGCGATAATTGCCATCGTAGGGGCTTAATACTATTAAGCCCCTACAATGGGAAAGGTTTATTTAAAAAGGTCATTTTTATGAGATAATATCAAGGATTGTTATTTTTATTGTCAATGAAAGGTCTACAAAAAAGCTCTCTAATGATTTTCTTTTTAATAACAGGTTTGCCCTTAACTCCTGCTCATTCATCCTCAATAAATCCAGCAATAGAAGTAGCACAACAAACCCCTTCTATTAATCGAGAAGTTAGAAATTTCTTTGAAACTGGCCGTGTAAATTCTCAAGATAGAATATTATTTCAAAGGCCTCCAAGTGGGGTTATTCCTGTTAGAGAACAGTCAAATAGTTGGCAATTTGTTATTTTTAAAGAAGGAGGAGTTTCCTTCTGGATGCCTCCAGGAATTTTAACCCAAGAAACAGTAGTTTTAGACACAAAATTAGGGGAAATTAGTTTCCGTACTTTAGCATCAAATGCGGAAGATAGACGTTATATTGCTGCTTATGCAGAAGGTTTAACAGCAGAACAAATTAAAGATGGTGAGGCATTATTACAGGCAATACGGGATAAAGTTACCCCAGAAAATGAATTTAAGTTAATCAGACAACGGGCCATTACATTAGATAAATATCCAGGTCAAGAATTAAACTTTGAAAGCGAAAATGAAATGATTACCTTTCGGATTTATCTAGCAAGAAACCGCATTTATACCCTAGGAATTCGTTATCCTAAATCAAGTCCACAAACCACAACCACTAGAGCGTTTTTAAATGCCTTAGAATTATTACAGGAGTCATAAATAAGCTTAACCATGAATAACAACTATAATGATGATAATCAGAGACAAAAACGAGCAATCAAACAAGCAAAAACAGTCTTTATTGTTTTGTTAGTTTCAGGATTGTTGATGGGTTTACTTGTTGCTTTTGGATTGATTAAATTTATGAATTACTTAGGGTTAAATAACAACAGAAATCAAATCGAAATCATCAAAGACAGGGAAAATTAAAGGACTTCACCAATTAATAATGAATAATTGATAATTCAACAATTATTCATTAACAAAAATCAGTGATCAATTATTAAAATAACTGATCACTATTCACTTAATAAAGTCTAAGCAGCAAAAGGCAAAGATTGATCATTAAGAACTGTTTGATAATAGCGTCTTAACTGATGAGTTGCCGCGGCCCAACCCCATTTTTCTGCTTCTTGTCGGGCATTTTCTCGTAATTGTTCCCGTTCTTTTTTAGCAGCTAAAAGGCGTTTTGTAGCAATAATTGCCCCATCAGGATCATTGGGTTCAAATAAATAACCATTAACCCCATCCGTCACAATATCAGGAATTCCCCCAGAATTAGCAGCAACTACGGGACAACCTGCGGCCATAGCTTCTAATAACACTAATCCTAAGGTTTCCGTGCGAGAAGGGAAAATAAAGGCATCTGATGAAGCAAAGGCCGAAGCCAATTCTAACCCCTGGAGGTAGCCCACAAAATGGGTCTGAGTCCCCGCAAAATGCGCCTCTAATGCCTCTCGATGGGGTCCATCCCCAACAATTGCCAAATGTGCGTCGGGAATGGCTTCTAGGACGGGTTTAATTTGATCAATTTGCTTCTCTGGGGAGACTCGTCCCACATACAATAATAAGGGACTGTCCGGGTTTCCGCCTGATAAACGCGATCGCATTTGTTTTGAGGCTAAATGGGGCTGAAACATCTCTGTATCGACTCCTCTCTGCCACAAGTCTACTCGTTCAATGCCATGGGTGACTAATTCATTAACCATTGCGCTTGAGGTACAGAGGTTTAAATGGGCTTGGTTATGACCTAATTTTAAGAGTTCCCATAATAGTCCTTCCAGGGAACCTAAGCCATAATGGTGTAAATATTGGGGTAAATGGGTATGATAGGAAGCAACTAGAGGAATATTCATGGTTTTAGCATAATAAATGCCCCCTAATCCCAAAACAGCCGGGTTTACCACATGAATTAAATCGGGTTTAAACCGTTCCAACTTTTTGCCTACGGTGGGGGTGGGAATAGCTAATTTTAACTCAGGATACAAGGGTAGGGGAATGCCTTTGACTCCGTGAATTTTCGCCCCTTTATGTTCCCGTAAACCCCCATCTGGGGAAAAAATTAACACTTGATCGCCGTTTCGTTGCAAATGCTCAACGGTATGACGTAAACGGGTGACAATACCATCAATTTTGGGTAAAAAGGTTTCTGTGAATAAGGCAACTCGCATTTTTTGTTTGTTATTCGAGGATCAATAGTAATATACCGCTATGGGGAGGGCAAAAGGCCAAAGTTTATGGCAACAAGGCTTTAACTTATTCTTAATCAGCGAGATGTATGAATAATCCCCAATTTATCTAGCTAAAGTTGCCCATAACTATACTTAATGCTATCTTAAATATGTTTAAACTTAGATATTCCAAGGTAATCATGATTAACACAAAAAAAAATTTAAAGTCGGCATAGCCGACTTTAGGGACTTCCCTAGTTGCCGCTTTGGCCGCTTCCGTCACTCTCGCCGCTTTCCCCTTGCAATCTCAGGCATTAACCTTTAACTTTGAGTTTGATAACACTGATGATGGAACTGTAACTCCTCCCATTGTAGGAACTGGAACCTTTAGTTTTAATGGTGATCCTGGGAATGGGACTTTTGCCTTAACTTCCCTCGCTCCCTTCAACTTTTCCTATAATATTGGTACTGCAACTTTCACTAATGCAGATATTCTTACCCCTGTCGCTAATGTTACAGCGATTATTTCTACCGATGGCAGCGATCGCTTTGTGAATTTTGGGGGGACTGGAGGGGGTCCATTTGGCGGTTCTATCGATTTTCGAAATGGCACAAATTTCCTTACCTTTCAACCTGGTGGTGGATCTTTCTATCAAGCAAGCGGAGGTTTCTTCGGGACTTATGCTGGTACAATCCCAGTAACCCCAGCATCTGTTCCTGAACCCACTACAACATTAGGATTATTAGTATTAGGTGGTTTAGGGGTTCGTTCTTTAATTAAAGGGAAAAAAGCTTAAGAATACCCTTTAATATAATTTAGGTTGGGTGATGTGTCAGCAAAGCCCAACCTACAGGATAGAATAAAGACATTATTATTTTCTGGGGAGAGTTCCTACGAAAACTTATGTCAATTACTATTGAATCAGATTTAAAGGAAATTCTTAATAAGTTTGATCAAAAATTAGATAAGTTAGATAGCAAAATTGATAAACTGTCTGAAAATGTTGATCAGAAATTTAACAAGTTAGGTGAAGATGTTAACGATGTTAAAGTTTCTGTGGCTAGACTAGAAGAAAAAGTCGAAGGTTTAAGCAAACGGGTTGAGTCTCAAGAATTTGTGAGTCGAGGGGTTTTAATAGGGTTAATTGTTGCTATTCTTGGGGGTGCAGCTAAATTATTGGGATTTGTGGGCAACCCTTAAAATTTCCGCCAATCAATTCCAGAGATTTTACCGATTTCCGTCACATTGACTTAAGCCGCCAACCTTTCAGGGGCAGTTTTTTGTTATTCTTTCAATATTACTTTACAATTGACACTTAATTTTTCCACAGGCCAAAAAAAATCAGTACAATAGAAAGAGAAGGCAATCATTAAGCCTTTCACTTTCACTTAACCTACAGATTAAACTATCATTTTTATGGAATCTAGCAGCCCGTCAGGGAAGGTTTCGGAACCTCCAACCCATAGGTGGTCTCACTTTATGGGAGCGGCGATCGCCATATTGACGTTAACGTTACCCTTATTCGTTATCGCCTATTACTCTTCAAATAAGGCCGATCCTCAACTGCGTACTCCTTATTCCCTGAATAATCCTAGAGAATGACGTAAGATTCTACCCAGTTTTTAGTAATTTCTAAAGATTTCATTTAGCTCCGGGCTAATTAATAGCCCGGTGTTCCTCATCAGTTATTTTGCTATCTTGAAAATGCAAAAAGAGGACTCTCGTTAAATTTCTCCCGAAAAAAAGACCCATAGAAATTAACGGGAGATGAATTTTTGCCAACAAAAAAACTAACGCGGTAGCGTTTCCATTTCAGGTTGTTTTTGATTCTCAACATATTTTTTAAGAGTTTCTGCCAAAATTTCTTGAAGCCTGACTAAAATTTCTTGATTAATGGCTTTTCGGCGGTATTTAGTCACTAAAACTAAGTGGGCAGTAAATTTATAAACAGACCTAAATCCGTGATTATAATAGCTTGACATGATTAGTCGTTAAGTATTATGCTCCTATTATATCTCAGGTCTAGCCTAAGTCGATGATTACGTTAACTTATCAGTACAAATTAAAGCTAAAGAGACAGCAAGAAGAGGAAATAAACCTAGTTCTTGCTATCTGTAAAAGTGTATATAATTACGCTTTAGCTGAAAGAAAAGACTGGTTAAAGTCTCGTCAATCACTTGTGAATGCTTGTTCAATAATTTCTGAGTACATTATTTCGGCTGATGTTCCCTATCCCAACTATTATGTTCAGGCGAAAAACCTAACACAAGCTAAAAACGAATATCCTTATTTAAAGTTAGTTAATGCTCAGGTATTACAACAAGTTCTTAGAACTTTAGACCGAGCTTTTTCTGACATGAAGACTAAAGGATACGGGTTCCCTCGTTTTAAAAAAAGAATGAGGAGTTTTGTGTTTCCGACTATGCTGAAAAACTGTTTAGGGAAGAATAGAGTTAAATTACCACAATTAGGATGGGTTCATATTAGACAATCCAGACCTTATCCACAGGGATTTGAGGTTAAACAAGCTAGGATAGTTAAGAAAGCTAGTGGTTATTACTTAATGCTTTCCTTTCAATCAATAGCTGAAATTCCTAATATCCCAGTGGGAATAGTTAGTTTAGGGTTAGATGCTGGAATTGAGTCATTTGTTGCTACTTCTCAGGATGAATTAATCAAGGCACCTAAGTTTTTGTTGAAGGCGCAACGTCAGCTTAAATTACTACAAAGACGCTTAAAAACTAAAACAAAAGGGTCAAAAAATTGGTTAAAACTTCAGAAGAAAATAGCTTTAGTTCATGAGAAGGCCTCTAATACACGGAGAGATTGGCATTTTAAATTAGCTCATTATCTCTGTGATAGTTCTGACAATATCTTTGTGGAAGATATTAATTTTAAATCTTGGTCAAGAGGGATAGTTAGAAAACAATCTCTTGATTCAGGAATTGGACAATTCATTAATGAGATTCTTCCTTTTATTTGTTGGAAAAGAGGCAAGTTTTATCTTAAGGTTAACAAAGATGGAACTTCTCAAGAATGTCCCCAATGTGGTTCAAAAACTGGTAAAAAAAAGCTCAGTGAAAGGACTCACAGATGTCAGTTTTGTGGTCATACTGAATCAAGGGATATTGCCTCAGCCAAAGTGATAAAAAATAGAGGTTTAATAGCGGTCGGGCAGCCCGTTAATCAAAAAGCTTGTGGAGACGGTCTAGCGGGGGTCAGACAACTTAGTTTGTTTGATCTAGCCAAGAGTCTGTGAGGCAAGAATCCCCCGTTACAGCCTTAGCTTAACGAGGGAGTGTCAAGATGAGGGACACCTGGGTTTGTTTGTGATGGGAACAGGGAATATTGATAGTGAATAGCTATTAACTATTAACTATTAACTCCCTCACTCCAATTAAGCGTGAACTTGAACCGGACTGTTTTTTAAAGCTTCTACCAAGGAACGAACAGCGGCCACCATGGCCACCTCATCATTGAGTTGATTAATAGCAGAACCCACACCGACACCAGCGGCCCCCGCAGCAATGGCCATGGGAACAGTGACATTGGATAAACCAGAAGCACACAATACGGGAACAGACACAGCATGGGAAATACTATGGGCCGCGGCTAAAGTAGGGGCAGCTTTTTCAATTAACCCTAAAGTCCCGGCATGGGTAGGTTGACTGCTGGTTCCCCCTTCCGTTTGAATAATATTAGCCCCAGCATCGACTAAAGCCTCTGCTAGTTGTACCTGTTCATCTAAGGGGAGAATATGGGGAACAGTGACAGATAAGATAATATCAGGCAATAAAGCGCGAGTCTTGTGGGTTAAAGCCAAGACTTCTGGGGCTTCAAACCGTCGTCCTTGAGCATAAAAGGCATCAAAATTACCAATTTCAATTAAATCTGCCCCGGCCTTTACTGCCGCCACGAATAAATCAGGGTCAACGGCCGAGACACAGATGGGTAAAGTAATCACTTGACGGATATGGCGAACTAAAGCCGCATCAGCCGCAATATCGACAAAGGTTGCGCCCCCGGCTTGGGCCGCTTTAACAATAGCGGTGACTTTGTTTGTGTCGAAGTTAGTTAAGCCGCTAATAACCTTAAGGGCTTGATGTTGAGCGAACGCTTTCTCTAATTGAGGGTGCATAGTCATCTTCAATCTAAATTTTGATAAGCTTATTGTGCCATTTTTCCTTGTATAGTGTTAAAAAAGTCTTACTGTCAACCCAACCAGGGAGGGGTAGTGACACAATAGCAATAACAATGATTATTAGGCCTGGGAAGATTCATAATGATTAAACTGGCAACACGGGTAGGGAAAGTCCCTCCATCTATCACCCTAGCCATCGCAGCTAAAGCTAAGGCGATGAAAGCCCAAGGCATTGATGTCTGTAGTTTTAGTGCTGGAGAACCGGATTTTGATACCCCGCAGCACATCAAAGACGCAGCTAAGTTAGCTCTCGATAGTGGTAAAACTAAGTATGGGGCAGCATCAGGGGAACCGAAACTCAGACAAGCGATCGCTAACAAGTTACGAAATGATAACAATTTGGATTATTCTCCAGAGAATGTGATTGTCAGCAATGGGGGTAAACATTCTTTATTTAATTTAATGTTGGCCTTAATTGAAACGGGAGATGAGGTGATTATTCCGGCTCCCTATTGGTTAAGTTATCCTGAAATGGTTAAACTGGCAGCAGGTACGCCTGTGATTGTAGAGACGACGGCAGAAACGGAGTATAAAATTACCCCGCAACAGCTAAAGCAAGCTATTACCCCAAACACCAAATTATTTGTTCTTAATTCTCCTTCTAACCCCACAGGAAGCGTTTATACACCTGATGAAATTAAGGCCTTAGCGGAGGTAATTATTGACCATGATTTATTGGTTGTTTCTGATGAAATTTACGAAAAAATTCTCTATGATGGCGCAGAACATTTAAGTATTGGAGCTTTAGGAGAAGAAATCTTTAAACGCACCATTATTAGTAATGGGTTTGCCAAAAGTTATTCTATGACAGGGTGGCGTATAGGCTATTTGGCTGGGCCAACAGAATTAATCAAAGCTACCAGTATTATTCAAAGTCATAGTACCTCAAATGTCTGTACTTTTGCTCAATATGGAGCGATTGCGGCCTTAGAAGATTCTCAAGATTGTGTGCAAGAAATGTTAACAGCCTTTACTCAACGACGGAGGGTAATGGTAGACAGAATTCAAGCTATGTCTAAGCTGAGTTGTTCAACCCCAATGGGCGCATTTTATGTGTTTGTTGATATTAGTCAAACTGGAATGAAATCTTTGGAATTTTCTGATGCTCTTTTGGAAGCTGAACAGGTTGCAGTGATTCCAGGAATAGCCTTTGGGGCTGATAATTGTATTCGTCTTTCTTATGCCACCGATTTAGGAACCATTGAAAAAGGAATGGCTAGATTAGAGAAATTTGTTAAAGGTTAAAGGAGAAATTATGTCTTATAAAAAGATTTTAGTTGCCTTAGATAATTCTGCTTTAGGTAAAGTTGTTTTTGAGCAAGCTCTATCTATGGCCAAACAAAATAAGTCGGCTTTAATGTTGTTTCATTGTTTATCCATTGAAAGTCAAAATGTAACCCCTTACGCAAGTTTTTATGAGGGAGAATTTAGCGATTTTTCTTATTTAATGAGGGAACAATTAGAACAACAAACAGAAGTAGTCAAGCAATGGTTAAGTGATTATGCTAAAATTGCTACAGAGCAGGGTGTATCGATAGAATCGGACTGGAAAATTGGAGAACCTGGCCGTTGGATTCGAGAAGTCGCTAAAAGTTGGGATGCTGATTTAATTGTGATCGGAAGACGGGGAATAAAAGGCATTACAGAAATGTTTTTAGGCAGTGTTAGCAATTATATTGTTCATCATTCTCCCTGTTCTGTATTAGTGATTCAAGGAGAGAACTTAGGGAAAAAAGATACCTCTCAAAATGCCTAATTTTAAACTTGATTAAAAGGCAACCCCCCAAAATCATACCTAGTAAGAACATTACCTTGAACATAAATTATTCAAAAACAGGTAATTCTAAAATGAATCCGGTTAATATGTCTTCTCCTGATAAAGTCGTAGGTAAAGATACAATTTCCATCGGTTTATTTTGACGATAAATTTCTACTTTTTGGTTTTGGGGATCAATTAACCATCCTAACCGCAAACCACTATTAAGATACTCCTGCATTTTAGTTTGAAGTTGGCTTAAAATATCGGTACGAGAGCGCAATTCTATGACAAAATCTGGACAAATTGGAGCAAATTTTTCTTTTTCTTCTGATGTTAAAGTCTCCCATCTTTCGTTGGTTATCCAGGCAACATCAGGAGAACGTTTGCCCCCATTAGGTAAGATAAAAACCGTCGAAGAACTAAAGACTTTACCCAGTTGAGTTTGACGATTCCATAACCAAACAAGACCGTTTAACTCCGATTCTCGATTACCACTAATGGCACCAACAGGGGGCATAATAATTAATTCTCCTTGGGCAGTTTGTTCGAGTCGCCAATGATCATTAACTTTGCAAAGTTGATAAAATTGCTCATCGGTTAAGTAGACATTTTTTAAGTTTAAAATTATCGGTTCAGTGGTAATCATTAATTTATTTGTTGTTATAATGATAAGGGGGAAACCTGTTTTGATATAAATATACTAACTTAAAGACTACCATTTTCTTAAAAAAAATATTGAGACTTTCCTCTGAAACAAGGTAAATTAGGTAAAGAATTGTAAACAATCTTGATCAGGAGACAAATCATGAGCAGTCCTCAAACCCAACCAAGCGAAACCCCCAAACTGGAAGATCCTAAATTCGGGTTTAACGACTATGCAGAGCGTTTAAATGGTCGTGCGGCCATGATTGGCTTCTTCTTAATCTTAGCAATCGAATATTTGACCGGACAAGGACTATTATGTTGGTTGGGTCTACAGTAGCAGGGATGTGGGAAGACAAAGAAAATGGAGAACAGAACAACTTCTGTAACCCCTAAACATCTAACATCTTCCCCTAGCTGTATGATGATGGATAACTTTATCTTTTCTATATAAACTCGGTAATATACGGAAACCTCTCAGTAGGATTAGCATCAAAGTAAATCCTATCTCCGAGATTTCTGTGAGCCGTTTTGTAGCAGGTGAGATAAGCTGAAATTAGAATGGTAATCTAAACAGATACAACCGAATGAATATTTTACTGCCTCGTGTTCTGAGAACCTTTTACCGCAAAGAACCCATTTCTAGTTTTATTCTGACAGTGGGTGCGGTAGATGCGGTAATTGGAGGGGTGGGACAACGTTGGTCATTATTGTCATTGGGATTACTCATTGCCACCTTATCCATCATTTTACGTTGGTGGCAAGTGCAAAAATCTCAACCCATACTGACCGAAGATACCCCTAGACGATATCTTCCCCCCAGTTCTTCGAGAACTCCCCTACCCCAATTAACTCATAATAAAATCCGCCGATGAATGGTTCGGCAACATCTCAGTGCTTAAAAATTGGTGAGGTTGCCAAACAATTTGGGTTATCTATAAAACCTTGCGTTATTATGATGAACGTGGTTTGTTAACTCCAATTGAGTCTCCAGAGATTCTAAAATCTGAGTTAACGGGAATTCTTTCCGGGTGGCAAGAACAACCCTTAATTGAGAATACCACGCAAACCATTTGCCCGAATATTCAGTCAGTATGATTAACCATCAGGACATTAAGGGAAAAAAAACAGCCTATTCAGGGATATTCATCGCTACTCTGTTGCTTCTCACTCAAGGTTGGGGACAACCCTCTCAGGCCCAATTAATTGAGCAACAACGAGAAGCCCTTTCTGAACAAGAAATTCCTGTCACCAACACCACATTAAAGCTTAAATATCGTCTGACGGGTCATACAACTCCTATTCGTTCCCTGGTGTTTAGTCCCAATGGGAGAACCTTAATTAGTGGTGGGGGAACCAATGAACCATTTTTAAAATTTTGGTCTTTGGAAGATGGGGAAGAAGTGGATACCCTGCGATCGCAAAGTTCAGCGATTCTAACCTTAGCAATTTCTCCTGATGGGACAACCTTGGTCAGTAGTGGGGAAGATGCAGATATTCACTTTTGGACTTGGCCGCAAAAATCAAGCAAAGTGACTTTTTTTGACCACTACAGTTATGTGTTATCCCTAGCAATTACACCTGACAGTCAATGGGTTGTCAGTGGGGCCTTAGATGGTATTCGGGTCTGGTCTTTGGAACCTCCCCGTTTTCTCTATCAATTAGAAGGCTTTGGAACCCCTGCTTATGCCTTAGCGATGCACCCTAATGGGTTTTTAGTGGCCAGTGGGGATGATCAGGGAAAGGTGAGATTTTGGAATCTTCGGGATAGAACATTAGTATCGGAATTTAAGGCCCATGAAAGGCCCATATCTGGTTTGGCCATTACCCCTGATGGTAAGACCTTGATCACATCAAGTCAAGATGGGACAGTTAAGCTTTGGGATCTGGCCAGTGGTAATTTGATTGATACCTTAACAGGCCATAAAGGCAGGGTTCAGGCGATCGCCCTTAGTTCCGATGGTAAGCTTTTAGCGAGTGCGGGTCTTGATGGGGTGAGAGTATGGAGTATGGAAAGAAGACGGTTGTTGCGTTATCTAAGCACCGAAAAAGACTGGGTTAATGCCTTAGCGTTTAGTCCTAATGGGCAGTTTTTGGCTTCTGGTGGGTTTGATAAGGTGGTTAGTGTCTGGGAAATACCTCCTTCTTTTTATGAGGTTCCTAAGACCCGTATTGAGATTCAATTCGAGCAGTAAAGTATGCCGCAAGATCAACAACATCCCCAAGAAAAACGCGATCGTGAGGTGATTAATGGTCTTTTAGCAGAAGATCCCAATGATCACAATTTAGCGGAATTAGCACGGCTTCGCATTCGTTACCGCAATTTTCCTGGGGCGCGACAAATACACCGGGATTTAGAGTTAATTTTACAACAGTGGCAGTTAACAGAAGAAGAACTATTTGAGACAACTCGTCAACTACATGAAAGTGGGAAGGTTTATCGTCGTCAGCAAGGGGATGATATGCAAGATTGGAGTTAAATGTACAGTAACATAGTTAAAAAATCTCTAATTAACAGTTTTATTGTCTTTATTTTATTTCTGATTATCACAGATGCACTACCGGAAACATCCTTAGTTCATCGCTATTTAAAACAAGCAATTGATCCCCTTTTAGATAAAATAGGAATTTGGCAGGGAACTTGGCAATTATTTGCCCCAGATGTAGATAAAACCAACAATCGTTTTTTGGCTGAAATAACTTTTTCTGATAATACTCAAGGTATTTGGTACTCTCCCAATTGGTCTAAAATGTCTATTGGAGAGCGTTTTCTCAAGTTTAGACACATGGAATATTATGATAGTATTTACTTTGAGGGTAACACCGATGCTTGGAAATCTTTAGCAGACTATTTATCAAGAACTATTGTGAGTGCAAATAATCCAGAGGCCAAACCAATTAAAATTATTTTAATCAGAGAATGGGCGAATATTCCACCACCAAGTAAAGAAAATTTATCGCCTACTTTTACTGAAAATTATTTTCATGATCGTCAGATATTCTATACCTGGGAATCTTCTAAATGAGTCATACTCCCTTCAGTTTACAAAGTTTTTTTGCTGGTTGGGATAGCTTTTTTTCTCAATATAAAAATCCCAAAATTTGTGCATTAATTCGCATTGGTTATGCTTTTTTATTACTGATTAATGTTTTAGTTTTATGGCCAGATTTATTACGCTGGTTTGGGGAAAATGGACTATTACCCTATACAGTTTCTAGAGAAATTATTGATCCTGACACCCTCACTATTTTTACCTGGTTGCCTAAATATGACTGGGTATTAAAAATGAGCTATGGTATTTTTATTTCACAAATTATTTTCTTATTATTGGGCTTATTTTCTCGATTTCAAGCTGTCTGTGTTTTTATTTGGTTTGTATCTTTTGTTCATCGACATCATACCTTATTTGATGCTGAAGATAATTTATTTAGACTGATGGGATTTTTCCTGATTTTTATGCCCATTGGTGCTTATTATTCTGTTGATAGTTGGTTAAAAACTCGTAAAAAAATTGCTCATAATTTTACTTCATCAACTTGGGCATTGCGATTATTACAAATACAAATATGTTTAATTTATTTGTCTACAGCTTGGGAAAAAATGAAAGGAGAAGACTGGATAAATGGAACAGCTATTTATTATGTTAGTCGTTTAGATGATGTATTTGGACATTTCCCTATTCCAGATTTTTTATTCACTTCTTTAAGTCTGATCAAATATATGACATGGTTGGTTATTGTTGTAGAATTATTTATTCCTATTGCACTTTGGTTTAAAGAAACTCGTCGCTTTGCATTATTTCTGGCATTTGGACTACATTTATCGATTGAATATGCGATGAATTTATTTCTATTTCAATGGTTAATGATAGTCGGATTATTATCTTTTACAGAACCCAAAGATTATCAACTTTTAAAGCATTGGATAACAAAAATTATCCGATTAATTAGGGGGGTTAGGAGACAATAAAAATCATTGTCACTTATTTTTTTTGCATAATTTAAGTTATTATATTTACTTTTCTAACAACTTATCAACCTTTTCTTGAATCATCAAGACAAATAAAGACTTTAAGAAAAATAAACCAAATAATCCTGCAAACCCGAAACAAACTAAGGCCAATTTAAGATGAATTGTTGTCATTAAGATAGAAGCAGAAAGTAATATAAACCCAGTTAAACAAGCATAAATTAAACTCTTAATCCCTAAATTAATGCGTTTTAATACTCTTTCACTCTCTAATGATCTAATACGAAATTGTAATTCTCCCCTATCTATTTTTTCCTCAAAACGCTTAAAAAACTTCTCAGAATTATTTGGTCTAATTAAGGTATTTTTGATAATATCTTTTGCTTGTCTTGCTAAAGCAGTCACTAAACTTCCTCGACTACTACTTAAAGCTAAACTCTTGACAAAAGGTTGACTTGCTGCCAATAAATTATACTGAGGATCTAAAGCCCTGGCAATACCATCTAAAGTTGTCAAAGATTTAAGGATAAAAGTCATTTGTGGGGGTAAACGAAAAGGTTGACTTTTGAACATTAAATACACTTCATCACTAATTTGTTCAAAGGCCCGAACATCCACAGGTTTATCTCGAAAATTCTCTAATAAAAAGGAAACAATTCGCTTAACTGGAGTCATATCATTTAAAGGTTCAATTAACCCCATATAAACCAAGGTTTCAATCACTTTATCTGTATCTTTTTTTAAGACAGCAAAGAAGGTTTGAATCATCTGATCTTTAGCAAATATTTTGACTTCGGCCATAGTCCCAAAATCATAGAATATAAGTTCTCCCCGCTTACTCACTGCCATATTACCAGGATGGGGATCTGATTGAAAAAAGCCATCTAATAATAGTTGTTTTAAATAAGAACAAATTCCCAGTTGAATGATACGATCTAAATTAATATTATTCGCTTCTAAGGCAGCACGATCATCAATTTTAATCCCAGGTAAATATTCTAAAGTTAATACTTTCTTTGTGCTGTATTTCCAGTAAACTTTTGGCACAAGAACTTGAGAATATCCCCTAAAATTACCCCGAAATTTTTCAGCATTTTTGCCTTCATTAATATAATCAATTTCTTGAAATAAAAGCTCAAAAAACTCCTCAAAAATTGCCTCTAAATCATACTTTTTAAAATCCGCAAAATAACGAGTCAAAAACCGAACTAAACGATGAACAACTTCAAAATCTAAATTAAAAATTCTTTCTAACCCAGGTCGTTGTACTTTGACAACTACTTCCTCTCCTGTGTATAATATAGCTCGGTGAACTTGTCCCAAACTAGCTGAGGCTAAGGGGTCAGTTTCAAATGATTCAAATAAGTCATAAACCGACTTACCTAATTCTGCTTCAATAACTGCGATCGCTTCCTCAGAAGCAAAGGGAGGCACTCGATCTTGAAGTTGACTTAATTCTTGGATATATTCTAAGGGAATTAAATCCGCACGGGTTGACAGAGATTGACCAATTTTAATAAATGTTGGCCCTAACTGTAGCAAATTTTTGACTAACCATTTTGCCCGTTTATGCCTTTGTCGAGATGAATTATTTCTTAACAGTTTATCCAAAAACAAGTCTAACAAAAATTGTAGCGTAATGGTAGAAATTTCCCATTGTCTTGTTAGGGGGGAATATTTTGAACGTTGCCAGCGCAGCGACTGAGACGATGCACTTTTTGTAAGCATAAAACTTTATGATTGCTGTGAGGATAATGACTGAGGAAGAATCAGCCTAAAGATAATTTTACAATGTTCAGGGGTATCTGTGGGGAGACAATCAACTTTGATGCTTCCCTTGAGAAGTTGAACCCGATCTTTAATAATGGTTAAACCGAGTCCAATACCAGGAATAGCTGTATCAATGACAATTTGTTCGCGATAAAAAGGATCAAAAAGATAGGTCAAATTTTTCCGAGAAATACAGTCGCTAATATTAGTAATATTTATTATTATTTTAGGATCATGAGTAGACTTTTCTTTATTAATTGTAAGAGAAACAGTCGTACCAGATACAGAAAATTTTCCAGCATTGATTAATAATTCTTGCAATACTGTTCTTAAATATTCTTCATCTGTTTCAATTTCAATTGGCTGTTTATCAGAATTTTCCTGATGTAATGCTGAGCTAAACTCAACCACTAAATCGAGATATTTTCGTTTGTTTTCTTGCCATTGACTGCGATAAGGAGTAATAATTTCATTGATAAATCTTTCTAGTTTTATTGATTTAGTTGTCAGGACTAATTTTTGCGATTTTAGGTTTTTAAGCTGCAAAATTTTCTCATTAATTTCATTCAGTTTTTCCCATTGTTCTTCTAAAGCATCTAACCTTTTATGTAAGTCTTCTGGCGAGAATTCTCGTTTGCGTAACATGGTAATTCCCATCTTAAGAATTGCCAAAGGATTACGAGTTTGATCACTCATGATTGTGATCATATTATAAATTAATTGTTTATTTGATTCTAACTGTCGTTCTAATTGTTTTCTAGTGCTTTCCCACCATAGTCTAAGAATGGGATTTTCTTCTAATAACTTCGGAATATTACTCAAAGAAAAACCAGAATCTCGAACAGATAAATACTCCTCCTGGGGTAATTGTAATTGACTTAAATAACAGGAGATAGCTACAATATCTGCCACTTCTCTAAACAGTTTTTTATCCGTTTGAGTCCAGGTATAATCTTGGGTTTTTCCCAGTAAAATGATGCCGTTAGACTTGCCTTGAAAATTCGTTTTTATTCCAAGTAAAGATTTAATATTTATTTCCTCAAAAAAGGCAAATCCTAGTCCTGAAGAATGATTCTCAGAATTCGTAATTGAGTGAATTTTTTCTTTATTTAAGATTTTACTAATCCAAGGTTGAGTCATTAAGTCCGAAATAATTTGAGAGGAAATTTTAACTTGATTTTCTTTGAGATGTGCCGTAAAGTTAGGAGGGGTTGAATCATCAAGTCCAATAATAATTAGACAAAAGTCCACAGGAAAATTATTGACAATAATCTTAGGAATTTCTCCTAACATCATCGAGGAATTAGATGAATTTGTAATCGCTTTAATTAGGAATTTTTCGAGTTGCTTAGACTTGAGAGAATTGGACATTTTATTAGCACTACTTTTTGAAAATTAAGGGATCAAATTAATGACTTTAAAAACAACGATTTTTCTAATGTAATCAAAATGTTCCCTTCTTATTATCTCATCATAGTTCAAGATAAGAACATTATATTAAATTCAACACAATGGGTAGATTAAGATAGGATTAAGTTAGAACATCAAAAATTACCTAAACTTATACATTTTTATGTAAATTTTAGCTGAGAGCGATTCTTTTAATGTGATGACATGGTAATTTACTAACACATAATAATCATCACTAATAATCGCTCAATATTCAACGGTAAATCTACGCAAGCAAATGCAAAGAAATGTGACAAAAATAAAGATGACTAAGTAGGGTATTTTTACAATCCTAAATCAACAGCAATGCGATGACTACAAGCAAACCCAGAAAAAGCAACAGCATTTAACCCCTGGCCCGGAAATGTACTATCCCCCACACAGTAGAGGCCAGGAATGGCAGTACGGTTAAAAGGCATTCCTAACAACCCTAGTAACTTACGGCGAGGAATTGGCCCGTAAGTCCCCTGATCTCGTCCCAAAAAGCGTCGGTGGGTGCGAGGAGTTCCCACTTCTTGATAGTTTAACCCATCAATTAACCCAGGAAAAATCTTCTCTAAGCGTTCAATTAAATGACTCGCTGCGGCTTCTTTTTTATGCTGATAATCTTGGGGTGAAAGGCCTTGCCATTCTGTCATCCAACTAGGAGTAAATGTATGAATAATATGATTATTTGGTGGAGCTAAACTGGGATCAAGTAGGGTAGGAATAGAGACAAAAATCGTTCCCTGTTCATCTTCCATGGTTTCCCAATTTTCTAATAAAATGTGATGACATTCCGTTCCTGGGGGTAAAATATCAGCCTTAACTCCTAAATGTAAACTCAAAAAACTTGGAGATTGTTGATAGCGTTGCTGCCATTTTTCCTCTGTTTTTGGCATCGCTTCTTTGGGCAATAATTTCTCAAAGGTATCCCAACGAGTTGCATTAGAAACAATGCGTTTTGCTCGATATTCTTGCCCATTAGCTAATTTGACCCCAACGGCTTTACCTTGTTCTACCAAAATATTAGTAACACGGGCTTTATATTGAATTTCTCCCCCGACTTTTTCTAACCCTTCTACTAACTTTTGAGAAATAGTTCCTACACCCCCTTTTGGATAATTAATACCCCCATAATGGCGATCTGAAAAGACCATTCCGGCGTTGATCATTGGGGTTTTGTCAGCAGGTACAACCGACCAACAATAACACTCCATATCAATGAATTTTAAGAGTTGAGGATCGCTGATGTAACGACGGGCAATATCTCCGGCATTTTGGGGTAAATATTTAACTAACCCTAAACAAGCTAAAGGATGTTGAAAAAACACTCTCATTAAGTATCCTAGCTCCTCTAAAGAGAGTAATTCCATGACATTGAGACAGTTAAAAACTTGCCAACATTCATCATAAAAGCGACGAATTCCTATTTTTTCATGAGGAAATTTATTGGTTAATTCTTCGATAAATTTTTCATAATCTTTATAAACTTTTAGCTCTAAACCCTTGGGTAAATGGTAATGAATTTGGACAGGATCAGGAATGCTTTCTAAACTGACATTAACAGCATCTAAAGCGCGAGTTAAAAGATTTGTAGTGCCTTGGGTTCCCAAGCCAAAAATCATTGATGCACCCACATCAAACCGATACCCTTCTCGTTCAAAATAACCCGCACTACCTCCAGGTATTAAATACCGTTCTAAGACTAATACTTTGGCTCCTTTTGCAGCGAGTTGGGTGGCAGTGACTAACCCTCCCATTCCTGAACCAATGATGATTACATCGTAGTTTTTCGTTGCGATCGCGGTTGCTGTCCCAGTCATCTTTGATCATGATTTCTTAACATTTCTAGTGTATCTTGATCAGGGGATTTTGCGGGAAGAAGATAGATAACACCGGAAACTAAAGTTAAGATTACAGACACCCAAAAGGCTATCAGAGACGGGGTTTTCCAGGTTAGGGGAAGGGGTGCGATCAATAAAGCGATCGCGGTTATTTGGCTGACGGTTTTCAGTTTACCCCAAAGATTCGCCCCTTGAATGGTGTTATTTCCCGTTAGTTTGGGGTTGACACGCCATCCGGCGATCGCAATTTCTCGGCCTAAAATTAAGAAGACACCCCAGGCCGGAACTTGTTGCCAAGCGATTAAACTTAATAAGGGGCCGAGTACCAATAATTTATCGACTAAAGGGTCAAGAAATTTGCCTAATTCGGTGACTTGGTTTAATTTTCTGGCTAAATATCCATCTACCCAGTCAGTGGAAGCCGCGACGAGAAAAATGGCTAAACTAAGCCAACGATGGTAAGTAGTTGGGTTTTCTAGGAAGTAGAAAAGAAAGGGCAGTCCGAATAAGCGAGAGATAGTTATTATGTTAGGAAGATTCATCATAGGATCTGGCAACTATTAGTATTTATATGGATTATATAAGAAGAAGTTAATAACAACAGAAGGATGAAAACTGCTATAATTAAGAAAATTCATCTAACATTCTACTTAAGCAATAAATACTTTGGGAAAACATTATGACTCAAAAAACTACGTCACCAACACAAAAATTGTACGATAAAGATTATCAGCTTTGGTTGGAAACGACCTTAGAAAATCTTCGTCAGTGTCAGTATTCCGATGTAGATTGGGAGAATTTATTAGAGGAAATTGAAGGAATGACTAGAAGTGATAAACGCGCTTTAAAAAGTCTATTAACTCGTCTATTTGAGCATTTTTTAAAGTTAGCTTATTGGCAATCAGAGAGGGAATACAATCAAGCAGGATGGAAGGCAGAGATTCGTAATTTTCGCATTCAGATTAAACGATTATTAAAAGATAGTCCTAGCTTAAAGCCTTATTTAGCTGAAATCATAGAGGAATGTTATGAAGATGCTGTTAATATTACCAGTGAAAAAATGAGTATTTTATCTAAAACTTTTCCTGTCTATCCTATCGCTAATATTGAACAAATTTTAGACGATAATTGGTTTGCTCTGAATGATTGAGAAATAACGGAGGATTATTTTCTGAAAAACTCTAGAGAATATTTAATTACTAACAAGCACCCCGACAACTTAGAACTACAATAATCGTTTTTAAGATTAAATTAAGATCATACAAAACTGACCATTTCTGTTGATAGTCTAGATCTAACTTAACCACATCTTCAAAATTTGTCACCCTAGATCGTCCATTAACTTGCCATTCTCCTGTTAAACCTGGTTTAACTTCTAGTCGTTTCCAATGGTAGGGTTGATATTTTTCTACTTCATCAGGAGTTGGGGGACGAGTTCCCACTAAACTCATTTCTCCCGTTAAAACATTCCAAAATTGAGGAAATTCATCTAAACTACTACGACGGAGAAACTTGCCGATTTTAGTAATACGAGGATCATTACTATTTTTAAAAATATGACCTTCAACTTCATTTTTCACTAAATATTTTTGCTTTTCAGCATCAATCACCATAGACCTAAATTTCCAAATCTTGAACGTTTTTCCCCGTAAACCGCAACGAGTTTGACGGTATAAAATTGGGCCAGGATCATCAATTTGAATAGCAATAAAGATGGGAATTGCTAAAATTGCTGTTAAGATCAGTCCAATAATTGCCCCAATAATGTCAATCAGGCGTTTTGTCTTATTGTAAACAGAATTATGAACAGTGTTATCTATCAGGGAGCGATCGCCTAACCAGGGAAAGTCTGATATCTTCAGTCTCAAGAGTTTAAACGTGCTACTCACAATTTTTAGAACCTAAAAGCCACTCTTATCCTTAGTGTTCCTCAAAACACAGAAAAAGTAACAGTCAATGCCACAATTATGATTTGATATCTTGGTTACTGTTTTTGGGGCTGTGAATGACTACAATAGAAATAACAAATCCCCGTAATTTCCCTCAGAAATTGCCTGAGTTAAACTATGAAACAATTTATTGCTAGTTTAATTTTGTTCGGAATTATCAGCATTCCTACAATTAATTTAGCCAAGCAAATCGAGCCAAATTCGGTAATTAATCAGAAACAAGCCAGCAAAAATGTTAAAGATACTATTCAAATCGCCCTACCTGACTTTACCTTAGTTTCTCTTAATTCAGGGAGAATGACATCAGGAGATTTTATTAATTTGAATGAAAAAACTTTGATTATTGCCTTTAGTGGTTATATCAAAGGAATTCCTCTCTCAGAAATTAAAACTATCAAATTTCAATCAGGAGTTTTAATTCCGATGAATAATAATGTAATCTGCACAGAAAGGGAGTCTAATTGTCGAAAATTTCCCGAAAAAGCTCGCCCCACAGAAGGACAACAAACCTGGTTAGATATTCCCTTAACTGCCTTGAGATTAACTCCAGGAGCCAAAACAGCCTCATTAAACCTGCAAGATATTTTAAGCGATGAAAAATGGCAAAATTTAATCAATCAATCTCAGGACATGATATACATTATCGATCAAATTGACATCGCGGAATCAGGCAGTAAACTAACGATTAAAGCCACCCCTATTGCTCGAACAAAGTAATTCGGATATAGTCATATAAACAGACTCATACAATAAATTCAATGCTACGACTGGAAAACATCAGTAAAATCTACCCGACAGCCGAAGTTCTCAAAAATGTCTCATGGGAAGTCAACCCAGGAGAGCGCATTGGATTAGTAGGAGCCAATGGGGCCGGAAAATCGACCCAACTGAAAATTATTAAAGGGGATGTCGAACCCACATCAGGACAAATTATCCGGCCCGCTAGTTTACAAATTGGTTATCTCACCCAAGAATTTGAAGTTGAGCCAACTCGCACCGTTACCCAAGAGTTTTGGACGGTATTTACCCAAGCGAATCAAGTACAAGATGAATTAACCAAAGTACACCATTTACTTGAAACAGCCGAAGGGGATGAATTAGATAAGTTAATTAAGAAATTAGACCGCTTTCAACGAGAATTTGAAGCCTTAGATGGTTATGGACTTGATGCAATTATCGGGAAAATGTTACCCGACATGGGCTTTAAACTTGAAGATGGAGAACGTTTTGTCAGTGAGTTTAGTGGCGGTTGGCAAATGCGGATGAGTTTGGGAAAAATTCTCCTACAAGAGCCTGATTTGTTACTATTGGATGAACCGACAAACCATCTTGATTTAGAAACAGTTGAGTGGTTAGAAAAGTATCTCAAAGATCTCAATATTCCGATGATTATTGTCTCTCATGAACGGGAATTTTTGGATCGCATTTGTACCAAAATAATTGAAACTGAGCGAGGAGTTTCGACTACCTACATCGGTAATTATTCAGATTACCTACAACAAAAAGAGCTAAGTCGTGAGATTCAAGAAAATACTTATCAAAGGCAACAGAAAGAACTAGAAAAACAACAAACCTTTGTTGATCGTTTCCGTGCCAGTGCTACCCGTAGTACCCAGGCAAAAAGCCGCGAGAAACAATTAGAAAAAATCGAACTTGTCGAGGCTCCAATTTCCGGCCCCAGAACCCTCAGATTTGAGTTTCCTCCTGCTCCAAAAAGTGGCCGAGAGGTAGCAATTATTAAAAATTTAGTTCATATTTATAATGAGGCTATCCTATTTTTAGGAGCTAATTTATTAATTGAAAAGGGCGATCGCATTGCTTTATTAGGGCCAAATGGGGCCGGAAAATCGACCTTACTCCGTTTAATTATGGGGACAGAAAAACCAACGGAAGGAACAGTTGAATTCGGTAAACATAATGTTATACCTGGTTATTTTGAACAAAACCAAGCAGAAGCTTTAGACTTATCAAAAACCGTTATTGACACCATTCATGATGAAGTTCCCGACTGGAAAAATGTTGAAGTCAGGTCATTATTAGGTCAATTTCTGTTTAGTGGTGATACGGTTTTCAAAAAAGTTGAAGGGTTAAGCGGAGGGGAAAAAGCCCGCCTTGCTTTGGTTAAAATGTTACTTGAACCCGCTAACTTATTGATTCTGGATGAGCCGACAAACCATCTTGATATTCCAGCGAAAGAGATGCTAGAACAAGCGTTATCAAAATATGATGGTACAGTTTTATTTGTGTCTCATGATCGTTATTTCATCTCTCAAGTCGCTAATAAAATTGTGGAAATTCGAGACGGTGAATTGATAGTTTATCCGGGTAATTATCATTATTATCTCGAAAAATTAGAGGAAGAAAAACAAAAAGCTCAACAGGAGAGATTAATAGCTGAAAAAGAGGCTAAAGCTGAGGCAAAACGAGCTAAAGAAAAGGCAAAGAAAAGTAAAAAAGCCTAATGGCTCTCCCGACATCATGGGGAAAAAGTTCGTATATGTTACATTGTGGGCGCAAGCATTGCGCCCCTACAGTGGTATAAATTCCGTTTTTGTAGGGGTGTATGGCATACGCCCTTAATAAGCTTGATAAGGTTGGGTTTCGTGTCCTTCGACTACCGCGGTTATCGAATTTCGACTTACTTCGACTGCGCTCAGTACAAGTCGCTCAATTGCCGCGGTGTCGAGACTTGTACTGAGCTTGTCGAAGTATACAGGACAACGCCTTAACCCAACCTACAGGATGGCCTAATTTTGCACAATTCTAAACCCTGCGTGTTGATAAAAATTAGGACGGAACCAATTACGATAAAATCTTAAGGCTTCTGTTCCCTGTGTTACCCAAGCTCCTCCTAACATCATTTTATGGTTATTATCAAAAAATGGGGCGGCATTATCTTCATATAAAAAGTGCGGTTTAAACCCTGGTAATGGGTTAAAAGTCTCCTCTAACCATTCCCAAACATTGCCCCGTAAATCCCAAAGTCCAGAGGCACTTTCTGCTGTTTTTAATAACCCGACAGGACTGGGTGAACCGAATTTTAAATTAAGATTATAATTGTGGATGTTTTCTATCTCTAAAGGGGTCTGATTTTCGATTGATTTATATGTGGCTAAATTCCACTCTGCTTCACTCATTAAGCGTGTTTCTGGCCCCTTCCAGCGACAATAGGCCATCGCTTCATAATAATTGACTTCTACGGGCCAATCTAAGGGTAATTCTAGATTATCAAACATTGCTCTATATTGATAATTACCGTTTTCAATGTGCCAAAACTTGGGATGTTTGACATTATTTTCTTGTTTCCATTGCCAAGATTTATCATCCCAATATTCTTGATTTTCGTAACCATTACTATTGACAAATTCTCTAAATTCTGCATTAGTAATGAGAGATTGACTGGCAAAAAATGACTCAACATTAACTAAGCGATCGCCATATTCACTATCCCAACCAAAGAGAGGAAAATCTTCTGATTTACCTAGTTTAACAGTGCCACCTTGCACTAAAATCATCTTATTATGATTAGGAATTCCCTGAGAAGGTGCATATTGCCAACCTTGAGGGCGTTTCAATTTTTCGACAGGAAATTGTCGAATTAACATAGAAGATGTTTCAAAATGAATGCGTTGATGTTCCATTCCCATCATGAGTCCCCAAAGGGGATGATTTTGGTGAATAGGAAGGCTTATGGCTGTGTTTTTAATGACTTCTATAATGGTATTATAAGCTTGATTACGATAGTCCCAGACTGCCTCTACTTTGGGCCAATTAATGTGTGCGATCGCTGCATTAAGTTGTTCCGCATTGTCTGGATCAACTCCTAATTCAAAGAGTATTTCATAGTTAGGGTTAAGACGTTTTTTTAGTAACCCAACACTGATTAATTTGTTAATATAAAAAACCGCAGAATGACCTAAATAAAAAATTAATGGATTTCTTAATGGATCGGGATTAATATAAAAAGTTTCTTCATTTTGAATACTTTTTAGCAGAATATCTTCTAATTGCCAAGTATTTTGAAAGTAAGTAAGAATTGTTTTTTGAGAACAATCATTCAGAAAAAAAGGTAAGTTAGATTTGAGATTATTCATTGTTTTTCCTTGCATAAATTTAGTAACAATATTGATTGATTTCAATGGGTGGGCAATGCCCACCCAACTTTATTCTATTACTTGACAGAGAATTAAACCAAACCAATTTTGAGGATCAGTAAAGATTTTAATTGTTTTTAGTCCTTTAGTTTCAAGCTCTTTTTTGACTTGATCTACATTAAATTTACGGGAAATCTCAGTCAAAATCATTTCATTTTTTTCTAGTTTAACTGTTAAGTCCAGATTTTTCAAATTGACAACTTGTATTTGTTGAGAAATTAAATACATCTCAATTTGATTTTTTTCTGTATTATAAATTGCTTGATGAGCAAATAAATTGAGATCAAAATTACCCTGATATTTTTTGTTTAAATGAGAGAGCATATTTAAGTTAAATGCTGCGGTTACTCCTTGACTATCATTATAAGCAGCTTCTAAAATTGATTGAGGTTTCTGTAAATCAATTCCCAATAAAAAATAGTCCCCTATTTCTAAAACTTCTGTGATTTTATTTAAGAAGATATCGCAGTCATAAGGACTAAAATTACCGATAGAACTTCCCAAGAAAAAAATCATTCGCGCTGGTAAAGAAGTCGCTTTTAATTGGGTTAAAGCCTGATTATAAGTGCCAACTAACCCTTGAATTTGTAAACTAGGATAATCTTTTTGTAGTTGTATAGCACTGTCTTTTAAAATGCTTTCACTAACATCAATTGGCACATATTTACAGAGTTCTTCTTTAGTTTGATAGGCATCTAATAAAAGCCGCGTTTTGGTCGAACTACCACTGCCTAATTCTACTAATTCACAAGCTCCTGTAATCTCAGAAATTTCCTTCGCATATTGTTGCAAAATAGAAGCTTCTGTGCGGGTTGGATAATATTCTGGTAACTCACAAATCTGCTCAAATAATTCTGAACCACGAGCATCATAGAAGTATTTTGATGGTAAAGTTTTTTTGTATTCATTTAACCCATTCTTGACCTCTTTATCTTCTTGATTTTCTGTGTTATTTAGGGTTTCAAGGGTTGCTAAATAGGTTATTTCTAATTGTCCTTTGGAGAGTTGAGTTAACATAGTTTGTTCTGCCTGATTGAAATTTACTTATACTTTTTCATTTTAGAGCAAAAGTGTAACAAGAGTAACAGAAAGTTTGAGGAAAATATTTTTTTAGCTATTTTTAGCACCTGGGAGATTCTATCATAAAATATGTAACATATCTGATAATAAACTTTAAAATTATTTATGATAGTCCAGGAAAATCAACTTATTGAAGGATTCAAAAAATCATAAAATGTGCTATCAAAAAGGTGAACCACCTCAGAAAGATGACAAGACCTAAATAAATTGCTATAATGAAGTTATCAAGTAAGCTTAAAGACAAAATAGATAAACTGAAAAGAAATCAGAATAAAATCAAAAAGAATTGGGTCAACTATTATGATAAGTTTTGTTGAACTGCCGAGAGATGTCATTGCTCAAGTATTAAAAAATACCTTTACATTTTCTGATGAATTACCCCCTACTTATGAAGATGTAAAAGATCTAATTGAGCAAGCTATTCAAGTCATTGATACTAATGTAAATGCCCGTTGTCGTGAGGGAAGTTGTGACATTTCCATGACTGATTTTACCTTGGCATTACAAAAGAAAGACTTGGATTTTATTTCCCGTGAATTTTTATATCTTTTAGTGGGCATATTATCCTTTGGTACTCCACAAGAAAAATATGTTAAACATTGTTCAATTCGAGTAATTTTCCTGACAAGGAATAGTCGAGAATGGCTGAAAAATCAACTAATTTATCGAGGCATTGAAGCTGAAAAGGCAGAAAAAATTGCTCAATGGACAATTAGGGCAGATTGTGTTTATCGGGTAGAAATGGAAGAAAACGCACCCCAATGGTTAAAAGATGGCGGTTTAATTGTACTTCAAGTCCTGAAAAAGTTTATTTGTCAAGAACTTGATGCAGCAGAAACGCCCATTGTTTGTCAAATTAGTTAATAATTAATTGTTGATAAGTAGGGGTAATTCATGAATTACCTCTACTGAGAGGGGCGGTAAGTCAGTTCTGTTAAATTGAAAATATTTTAACAATTGGTTTACTTTTAGAGTAAAATTTTTACGATGGGAAAGAATTATCAAGAAGTGAAGGAAAAAGTCTAATGAGTGATCAATTTGATTATGATTTAATCATTATCGGTGCAGGAGTCGGGGGCCATGGTGCGGCTTTACACGCGGTAAAATGTGGACTGAAAACCGCGATCATCGAAGCAAAAGATATGGGGGGAACTTGTGTTAACCGTGGTTGTATTCCCTCAAAAGCCTTATTAGCAGCATCAGGAAGAGTCAGAGAATTAGAAGATGCTCACCATCTTAACAGTTTAGGCATTTCCATCGGCGGGGTGCAATTTCAACGAGAAGCGATCGCAGATCATGCTACCAATTTAGTTAATAAAATTCGCGGTGATCTCACCAATAGTTTAAAACGTCTCAAGGTAGAAACTATTCACGGTTGGGGAAAAGTGATCGATAGCCAAAAAGTCAGCGTCTTAACTGATAATGGGGAAAAAATTATCACCGCCAAAGATGTTATGCTTTGTCCGGGATCAGTGCCTTTTGTGCCTCGCGGTGTTGAAATTGATCATAAAACAGTCTTTACCAGTGACGAAGCCGTAAAATTAGAAACCTTACCCCAATGGATTGCTATTATTGGTAGTGGTTACATTGGGCTAGAATTTTCTGACATTTATACCGCATTAGGGTGTGAAGTTACTATGATTGAAGCCTTAGATACCTTAATGCCAGGATTTGATCCCGAAATTTCTAAAATTGCTGAACGAGTGTTAATTAAAACCCGTGATATTGAAACCTATTCCGGTGTTTTTGCGACAAAAATAACCCCAGGCGCACCTGTTACTATTGAATTAACCGATGCCAAAACTAAAGAAGTGATCAATGTCTTAGAAGTAGACGCTTGTTTAGTAGCTACGGGGCGCATTCCTGCCACGAAAAATTTAGGCTTAGAAAACATTGGAGTTGAAACCAATCGCGGTTTTATCCCGGTCAATGACAAAATGGAAGTATTACGGGATGGTCAAATCGTCCCCCATCTTTGGGCAGTTGGAGATGCAACAGGTAAAATGATGTTAGCCCATGCTGCATCAGGCCAAGGAGTGATCGCCGTTGAGAATATTTGTGGACGGGAGAAAACCATGGACTATCGCAGTATTCCGGCTGCTGCCTTTACTCATCCTGAAATTAGTTATGTGGGGTTAACCGAACCCGCAGCCATCGAATTAGGGGAAAATGAGGGGTTTGAGGTTTCAAGCGTCAAAACTTACTTTAAAGGCAATTCTAAAGCCCTTGCAGAAGGGGAAACCGATGGCATTGCTAAGGTGGTATACCGCAAAGATAACGGCGAAGTCTTAGGGGTGCATATTATTGGCATCCATGCCTCAGACTTGATACAAGAAGCCGCTAATGCGATCGCCCAACGTCAAAGTGTGCAGAATTTAGCCTTTAATATCCACACTCATCCTACTCTTTCAGAAGTGTTAGATGAGGCTTATAAACGGGCTGATGTAGCTGTTTAAGGGGGAAGGGGGCTTAAAATTTGTTTAAGTCCCCTTCTGATGTAAAAGTCGTCACCATATTTTTATGATTTTTGATGTTAATTATGATCAAGAAGTTGATGCAGCCTATTTTCGTATTGAGAATAAAACTGTTTTAGATTCCGAAGAAATTGCTGAAGGAATTATTATTGATTATGATGAAGATAACAAGATAGTAGGCGTTGAGTTATTAGGGGTAAAAACGATTAATCCTGAAAATTTTGCTTTGCTGATTCCCTTGTTACCTAAATCGTTTAAGGTTCAATTTCAAGCATTAGTGAAGTATGAGGAAGTTTGACGAAGCAGCAAAAAAAGTATTTTAATACTCACATTACTTAACTGATCAATCAGGAGTTAAAATTAATGCTTAAAAACCTTACTCAATTATATGAAACCGACTTTTTTGCTTGGACTGAAGAAACCACAAAACTCATTAAGCAAGGACAATTTAATCAAGTTGACTGGAACTCAGGATGATTTTTTACCAAAATAGATGATAATTTTATTAATAAAATAACATCCCAAGCATGGAGTGGTTTGCGCCTCATTTTCTCATTGTCGTTTATAGTAAGAACATAATTTGCGACATTCTAGATCAAGCATGACTTATGATGCTCTTTGATAATGCCCCGATCCGACTTTACACGCCCCCCACCTGTACCCTCAAACTGTGGGACAAACGCCCCCTATTATCCCGTTGGCACGAGAATAACATCTTAGATAATTTAGAATTTGAACTAAATTTTGATGACCCCCGACTCTTAGAAGACCAACAAGTGACGATTAAAGGCGATCGCTCTCAATTAGAGTTACTTTATGATGTGGTGACTTCTTATGTGCAGAATTTTCTCTGCCAAACTTCCCGTTGTTTGATGGGATCTGAGCATCCCTCAAACCAGCCAGAAAGCTATTCAGAAGAAGAACCTCGCTCCTCCTGGTTGCCAGAGGATCATCCTGCCCTTTCCCCTAGCGGGTTACTCACCCACAAGCTTAACTTAGGAGCTTTGTCCAACCAAGCTACCCATCCCACAATTAATCTTAGTGCCTCTCAACTGTTTGATCTCCTCAATGCCTTAGAAGAATACAGTGATAGTATTGTTGCCATCGTATCTTCTAAAGCAGTCTCCCCTCGTAAAACCCTTTGGGTGTGGAGTGCGGCAACAATAGCGGCCTTACTTGCCATCTTAATTCCTACCGTCGGGGTGCAATGGGTGAGAGAAATCAATTCCTCCGAGTCATCGGTGACGGAAAATCCCAAGAATAAAGACAATAGCCGTTCTTTTCTCGATGTTTTACCCCCTGTTTCCCCTGCACCTAATAAATCCATTTCTCAGCCTTCCTTAGACCCTAATTTGGCTAATCGAGATCCCTTGCCTCCCCCCTCTCAAATTGGTCAAGGAACCGCGCCCCTCCGTAATCCTAACATTGCCATTCAAGCCCCACCCCTGCGCGTCTTACCTCCGCCCCCTGTCGCTCCTCCCGCTCCTCCTAAACCCAATACGGCTAATTATGCCCCCAATACAGGGAATTATCAGGTTCCGGTGCATCTTTTGCCCAATGGCGAAACCCCCATCGTTATGCCCGCTTTACCCCCTGGTACCGTAGCAGAAATGATGAGACAGCCTTCCCTTCCCTCACCCCCAACCTTACAAGCGAGAGTCCCTAATCAGCGATCGCCAAGAGATACTCTCACTATTCCCAATGAATTGCGCTCCCAGAATGAAGTGGTTGCGGTGAAACCTAGCCCTAACATGACCCTACTTGATGCTATACCGCAAGTGGCAGAAGCGCGGGAATATCTACAACAGCGATGGCAACCCCCTAAAAAGCTGGCGCAAACCCTAGAATATCGCTTAATTGTGCAATCTGATGGCGCTCTCAAACAGGCTATTCCTTTGGGTAAGGCGGCGGCTCTTTATACCCCCCAGACGGGTATTCCTGCCCCTGGAACAGCTTTTGTCTCTAGTCTCGACGTTCCTGGTAATCAAACCATTCGCCTTGTTTTGAGTCCTAATGGCACAGTTAAAACGTTTTTGGAGTAAAGAGTCATTTCTTGTTTAAAGTTGAACAAATCATGCTATAATCTTTTTTTTGTTATAATAGTTTTGGTAAGATCAACTATAATTCTGGGAGGAATCGTACCCTACTGTGTTCACTACTATAAAACCCTCATCATCATCTGCCCTTAATTTGCTACCTAATGATTTATTTTCAGCAATTAATGAGCTTAAACGAGATTTAAAGGCGATTATTTTAGCTCATTACTATCAAGACCCTGATATTCAAGATATTGCTGATTATATCGGAGATTCTCTCGGTCTTTCTCAGCAAGCAGCTACGACGCAAGCGGAAGTGATCGTCTTTGCGGGAGTTCATTTTATGGCAGAAACCGCCAAAATTTTGAATCCTGATAAATTAGTATTATTACCAGATTTAGAGGCCGGATGTTCCTTAGCGGAGGGTTGTCCTCCCGCAGAATTTGCCAAATTTAAGGCACAATATCCTAACGCTTTGGTGGTTTCGTACATTAATTGTACCGCAGAAATCAAGGCCATGAGTGATGTTATTTGTACCAGTTCTAATGCGGTAAAAATTGTTAATCAACTGCCGAAAGATCGTCCGATTATTTTTGCTCCAGATCGCAATTTAGGGCGATATGTGATGGAACAAACGGGACGAGATTTGATTTTATGGCAAGGAAGTTGTATCGTTCATGAAACCTTCTCAGAGAAGAAAATTGTACAATTAAAAATTGAGCATCCCGAAGCAGAAATTCTAGCACATCCTGAGTGTGAACCCTCAGTTTTACACCATGCTGATTATATCGGTTCCACCACTGCTTTACTCAACTATTCCCATCAGAGTTCCCATCAAATATTTATTGTTGTGACTGAACCTGGGATTATTCATCAGATGCAAAAAGACAACCCTAATAAGATGTTTATTCCTGCACCAGCAATGAATAATTGTGCCTGTAATGAATGTCCTTATATGCGTCTTAATACCCTAGAAAAATTGTATTTAGCCATGAAGTTTAAAACCCCAGAAATTACTATGGATGAATCAATTCGAGTGGCGGCATTAGTTCCCATTCAAAGAATGTTAGAAATGTCAAAATAGGTTGATTTTGGGGATAATAGCTCAATGTAGGGTGGGCAATGCCCACCAATAGCTTAGCCAAAAATTCTTATTACAAAAATGTTTTTTATCTATTGAATTAATTAACAATGAATCAACCGAAAACCCCGATTAATAGTCCCTCTAGTTACCGTGATGAAGATCCGGTTCATTTACTCGGTTGTATACAACCTCATGGCATTTTATTAGTTATACAAGAATCTGACTTAAGGATTATTCAAGCGAGTCAGAATACAACAGAAAAGTTAGGCATACCAACAGAAAAATTATTAGGTAAAAATCTCAAAGATTTATTGCCAAAGCTTCAACTAGAAACCATTATAGCTCATCTTTCAGCCAATAATTTAAAAGCGATTAATCCTCTTGAAATAACCTTAAAAATAAAGAAAAAAACTGTATTGTTTTTGGGATATATTCACAGTTTAGAGCAAGTTTTATTATTAGAACTAGAAGAATATGATCCTCAGCAAGAAATATCATTACTTGACTTTTATAAAGCAACAGAAGTTTCAATTTCTAAGATAAAATCAGGCTTAAGCTTAGAAGAAGTGTGTCAAATATCAGCCCAAGAAATTCGGAAAATAACTCAATTTGATCGGGTAATGGTCTATCAATTTGATAAAAATTGGCATGGACAAGTTATCGCTGAAGATAACACAAAATATATGGAATCTTATTTAGGGTTACATTTTCCCGCAGCAGATATTCCCCCATTATCAAGACATCTTTTTAGTTTACAAACTTTAAGATTTATCCCTGATGTTAATCATCAACCCGTTTCCTTTATGCCTCAGAATAATCCCATTACTCAACAACCTTTAGACCTTAGTTATTTGATTTTAAGAGGGGTTCATCCTATCCATATTGAATATTTACAAAATATGGGAGTTGGCAGTTCTATGACCATTTCTTTAATAAAAAACAATCAATTATGGGGGTTAATTGCTTGTCATAACCAAACCGCTAAATTTGTGACAAAAGGGGTCAGAGTCGCCTGTGAATTATTTAGTAAAATTCTCTCATTGGCTTTATCAGAAGTAGCAGAAACTGAGAATTATAAATATCAATTAAACATCAAAAATAATCACACAAAATTAATTAAATGCCTATCTAAAAATCTGGATATTTTTCAATCATTAGTCAATTATTCGCCTAATCTTTTAGATTTATTTAGTTGTCAAGGGGCAGGAATTTATTTAGACGGAAATTATCAAGCCATTGGTCAGTCCCCTAATCAAGAACAGATTCAAGGACTTGTACAGTGGCTAAAAAATAATCATTCTCAAGATATTTTTTATACTAATCAACTCCCTAAAATTTATCCTGATGCTGTCGAATATAAAGCAATAGCTAGTGGAATTTTATCAATTTATTTAGCAAAAAATTCTCTACAATATATATTTTGGTTTCGTCCTGAAGAACTACAAACCGTCAATTGGGCAGGGAGTCTTAATCAATTGGTAGAAATTGATGAACAAGAAAAATTACATCCGAGAAAATCTTTTGAACTTTGGAAAGAAACTGTTGATTCTTGTTCACTTCCTTGGCAAAATTTAGAAATAGAAGCAGCATTAGAACTCAGAAAAGCCATCTTAGAAATTGGATTTAATAAGTTAAATGAATTCGCTCAATCAAATAGTGAATTACAGCAAAAAAATCAAGACTTAGATGCCTTTGCTTACATCGCTTCCCACGATCTCAAAGAACCCTTAAGGGGAATTTATAATTATGCAAACTTTCTCCTAGAAGATTATAGCGATCGCTTAGATGAAAATGGGGTTCATCAAGTAGAAACCCTAGTGCGTTTAAGCCAAAAAATGGCCAACTTATTAGACTCCCTCTTACAATATTCTCGCCTAGGAAGAATTGATTTTTTCTATGAAGATATTGATCTAAATAGCTTACTTGAACAAACCTTAGATCTGTTAAGGGGGAGAATAGAAGAAAATCAGGTTAATCTGATCATTCCTCGACCTTTACCAAGGATTAACGCTGACCAAGCTAGATTACATGATCTTTACATAAATCTGATTAGTAATGCCATAAAGTATAATGATAAAGATCATAAAATAGTCGAAATAGGTTATTTTAATCATGGAGAAGCTTTAGAAAATTTTCCCCAAACTAAAATTAGTGAATTGAATCATCCAGATTTTATTTTTTATGTTCGAGATAATGGCATTGGAATTCCGACAAAACATCAAACTACTATTTTTCAAATCTTTAAGCGGTTACATTCCCCCGAAAAATATGGAGGAGGAACAGGAATTGGTTTAACTATTGCTCAAAAAATTATTGAACGTCATGGGGGAAATATTTGGCTAGAATCTACTCTAAATGAAGGAACTACTTTTTATTTTACTTTAGCTAGATAAGAAAATTTATTGTTAAAGTCTATTATTTGTGATAATTTAGCATAATATATACCGAAGAACCGAAAATCATTGATGTCAAATCTGTTTACAAAACCCTTTTTATTGTTAGTAGAAGATAGCGATGAAGACTTTACTGCTTTTATGCGGTTTAGTAGTGAATTTATCTTAGAACATCCCGTTACCCGTTGTCGAAATGGGGAAGAAGCGTTAGAATTTTTAAAGGATGTGAGTGATAAGCTTGGCTGTAATATTTATCAGACTACTCAGCTTCCTGCCTTGATTATCTTAGATCTCAATTTACCTGGCACTGATGGACGAGAAGTGTTAACCTGTATCATAGAAAACCCTCAGTGGCAACAAATTCCCACTATTATTTTTAGTAGTTCTGCTGATCCAAGGGATATTCAATTTTGTTATGAACATGGTGCAAAAAGTTATATTCTTAAACCCATTGATCTTAATCAACTTAAAAAAAACATCCAGGTATTTTGGGAATATTGGTTTAATGTTGTTATTCTTCCTAATTACCAAAATTTATGATCTATGTTTTCTCAACCCCTTACTATTTTAATTATTGATGATAGTCCAGAATATAGATTTACATTGCGACGCTATTTAGAGAGGCAAACAGAAGCTAACTATGAGGTAATTGAAGCATCATCAGGACAAGAAGGTTTACAAGTCTTAAAAACGGTTCATGTCGATGGCGTTTTGTTAGATTTTCACTTATCTGATCTGGATGGGATAGAATTTTTACAGCAGTTAAATACTTACATTCCTGAGAAAAATTTGCCTGTGATTATGTTAACAGGAATGGGGAACGAGAAGATTGCAGTAGAAGCCATGAAAAATGGCGCACAGGATTATTTACTCAAAGATAATATTACCCCAGAAAGCTTATTAAAATCTTTATATTTAGCTATAGAAAGGGTCAAGCTTAGTCGGGAATTAGAAAAAAGTGAACAACAATTTAGAGCAACTTTTGAGCAAGCTGCTGTTGGAATTTATCACTTAAATTTAGTAGGAGAATTTCTCAAAGCTAATCAACGATTTTGCCAAATTACAGGCTATTTATTCGAGGAAATCCAAGAAAAGACCCTGAAAGATATTATTTATGTTGATGATCTTCCCTATTATCAAAAGTCTCTCAATAAATTACTAAATAATCAGATTACTACCTTTACATTAGAACAGCGATATCTCACTTCAGATAATTTATTAGTTTGGGTAAATCTGACGGTTTCTATGGTTAATCATGCCAATGGTAGACCTGATTATTTAATGGGAATTGTCGAAGATATTGAGGAACGAAAAAAAGCAGAAAATGCTTTGAAAAAAGCCAACCAACAATTAAAAACAATTATCAAACAATTGGCCAAACAAAATCAAGAGAGAACCTTATTAAGTCGGGTGAGTCAATATCTCCAATCCTGTAATACAATGGAAGAAGCTTATACAATTTTGGCGGATTTACTACAACCATTATTTGAAGGTTGTTCCCTTGGGATTTATCAACTTTATGAGGATCAAAATCTGGCTAAATTAGTATCAAGTTGGGGGAATAATTTGAATAGTAAAGAGAAATTTCCGGCACAAGAATGCTGGTCATTGCGACAGGGAAAAGCCCATTATGCAGAAAAAAGCCATAGTCAATTATTTTGTTCTCATCTTGACTCAACATCAAATCTAAGTGCTTCTTTATGTTTCCCGATGATGGCTCAAGGTAAGATATTTGGTATTTTATATATTAGCACAAATGATCAAGAAAAATTAACCGCAGAACAACAAAATTTAGCCCAAACAGTGAGCGAAAATATTGTTTTATCCCTGGTTAATTTACAACTGCAAGAAACCTTAAGAGAACAAAGTATTCGTGATTCATTGACAGGTTTATTTAATCGCCGTTATCTTCATGAATTCTTAGACAAAGAAATTATCAAAGCGCAACGAAACCCGACCAATATCGGCATTATTTTAATTGATGCTGATCATTTTAAACGGATAAATGATAACTTTAGTCATAGCTTAGGAGATGTAGTTTTAAAAGAACTTAGCAGCTTTTTAAAGCATAATATAAGAGGCTCAGATATTGCTTGTCGTTATGGGGGAGAAGAATTTATTTTGGTTTTGCCAGAAGCAAATTTAGAGAACACTTATCAACGAGCAGAAATGTTAAGAGAGAAAATAAAACAACTTCATTTTCAATATCAAGAATATTTTTTAGAAGGGATTACAATTTCCATTGGAGTAGCTTGTTTTCCTGACCATGGGTTAACTGGAGAAACGGTGATTAATAATGCAGATACGGCCCTATATCAAGCCAAAGATCAAGGCCGCGATCGCACCATTATTTTTGATCCTTCGATGATTGATAAACCCTCTAATGATTAATTAAAATAAGTGTATAATCATTAATAATACTCTTGTTCTATTTGATCTAACGTCTTCATGTCTTCCTATGAACCCCTCCATCATAAATATCGCCCCCAAATTTTTGCAGACTTAGTGGGCCAAGAAGCGATCGCCACCACCTTAACCAATGCGATCGCCACAAGACGCATTGCACCTGCATACTTATTTACGGGCCCCAGAGGAACAGGAAAAACCTCTAGTGCGCGGATTTTAGCCAAATCTCTCAATTGTTTAGCGGTTGAATATCCTACCGCGACTCCTTGTGGAAGCTGTGAGGTTTGTCGGGCGATCGCCAGGGGTTCAGCATTAGATGTAATTGAAATTGACGCAGCGAGTAACACTGGGGTTGATAACATTCGAGAAATCATCGAACGGGCCCAATTTGCCCCCGTACAATGCCGTTATAAAGTGTATGTAATTGATGAATGTCATATGCTGAGCGTGGCGGCATTTAATGCCTTATTAAAGACCTTAGAAGAACCTCCAGAACGGGTTATTTTTGTCCTAGCTACTACCGATCCTCAGCGAGTTTTACCTACTATTATATCCCGTTGTCAACGCTTCGACTATCGCCGCATTCCCTTAGAAGCAATGGTTAAACATTTAACAGAAATTGCTGCTAAAGAAGCGATTGAAATTGACCAAGAAGCCTTAACTTTAGTATCACAAATAGCCAACGGTGGATTAAGAGATGCAGAAAGTTTATTAGATCAATTAAGCTTATCATCAGGAACTATTACCCCCGAAAAAGTTTGGGATTTAGTGGGGGCAGTCCCGGAGAGAGACTTATTATTATTATTACAAGCGATTCGTTCCAATCAATCAGAAACCGTCATAGAATTTTGTCGTCAATTGATGAATAGAGGGCGAGAACCCTTAGTAGTTTTGCAGAATTTAGCTAGTTTTTATCTTAACCTATTAATTGCTAAAACTGCTGCAAATCGGGCTGATTTAGTAGCAGTTACGGCAACAACTTGGCAAGATTTATGTCAAGAAGCAAAACAGTGGGAAATTGCAACAATTTTAATGGGTCAACAGAAGCTAAAAGACAGTGAATTTCAGATAAAAAATACCACTCAACCTCGTTTATGGTTAGAAGTTACTCTATTAGGTTTATTGCCTTCTGTTTGCCGTCCTCAACAGATTATTGAGACAGTTTCTATTCCTCAAAAAACACCCATTAATCAGACTTCAAAACCTGCCTATTCTCCTCCAGAAAAAATCGAAACTAAACCGAGTTCTTTCCCTCCTGAAAAGACGGAAGTTAAACCTGATATAAACTCATCTGAAGTGATTATTAATCATCAAGAGCAGTCTGCCCCGACTAATGTTTCATTGCCTGAAATTGATGCCCAAAATCTTGAGCTTGCCCAACTTTGGGAATTAATATTATCTAAAGTTCCTCCTATTACCTCGGCATTAATTAAACAGCATGGTCATTTAATTAGTTATCAGGGAAAAATTGCAACTATCGGTATTACGAGTCAGCCTTTACTGAATATAGCGAAAGCTCAATTATCTCACATTGAAGCGGCATTTGAGTTAGTTTATGGACACAAAGTTAAGATTAATTTTCAAGTTAATTCCGGTTCTATTCCTAAGTCTATTGCTCCTCAAACTTCATTAAAAATCCCTAAAATAATTGATCCTGCAAACTATAAATCTCCTGAAACTGAATCAGAAACTATTGCTAAAAAAAAAGAGGAACTTCCTCCTTTGAATAAAGTTGAGGATGAAATTCAATCTCCTATTATTTTAGAAAATTCTGATTTAGTTGAGCCTTCTGAAGATGAATTTAAAAAAGCAGTGGACAAGGTAGCCAAATTTTTTGAAGGAGAGATTATTAATGTTGTCGATTATTTTGAAGATGAAGAAATCTTGGTTTATGATGATAATTCTAACTTAGATCAAAACATAGAACAAAAAGAAATTAAGACCAATGAAGTGATAAAAAATGAAGAAAAAAATCTAATTAATCTTAGAGAAGATGAGGAGGAAAAATCAGACGAAGCATTAGGAATACAAAAAGAATTATCTTTTGTTGTAGAAGAAAATCATCAATTATCTCAGAAACTTCAACAACAAGAAAAGCAGGAAATTAAACAAGAAAAATTAGAGGATAAACCAACAAAAAATGAGAATATTCCTCCATCTGTTCCCCCTAAACATAGACCAATAATAAATAGAAAGGAAGCGATACCAGAAAATGATGAAGACCTTGATTTTTAACTAAACAATTTTGGGATTTTTATTATGAATTATTCTCTAAAAATTGTTCTACATTTTCTAATAAGCGAATGACTTCTTGTGGTTTAAGAACTGGAATATTACCCATATTTTACCTAATGGCAATTTGTTGTGTTCCGATAAATTCTGTTTCTAAGTTAATATCTTCATCTTGTAATAACATTTCAATTACTTCTTGTAAGTTTTTGTGTAATTCATCCAAGGTTTCACCAGTGGAATGTGCGCCAGCAAAACCGGGGACATAACCTACATAAAGATTGGTATCTTTGTCCTTTTCAATAACGGTGTTAAACCCCTACAAAGCCATTAAATTGCTGTAGGGGCATAATACTATTATGCCCTAATCTTTGACAAACCATTAAAATACTGTAGCATCATAAACTTGTTAGGGGAAGAATCTATAAACTTCTTTTCTATGTAAAAAGCGAACAAAAATCAATTCATTATTAGTGATTTCAATCCCAATTCGATAGTCTCCTATTTTCAGGCGATAAAATGTTTGATAACCTTTAAGTTTTTTGAGATTATTGATTTCACTTAAACTATCAGCTAATTTACATTCATTGATGCTCTCTTTGACATTTAATAATAGTTTTTTATCTTTAATTTTCTTCAAGTCTTTCGCAAATTTTGATTCAAATTTAATTTTCATTCTACTTCGCTATCAAGAATTGAAAATATTTCTTCTTCGGAAACAAATTCATTCTGTCTTCCTTCCGTTATGGCGTTAGCTAACCCGATTTCTTCTAACGCTTCTAAAACAATTTCATAAAAGATTTCTCGTTTCGATTGCATCATCTCTATTAAAATTTCAGTTAGAAGTTCTTTTGTCTTTTCTTCATTAATGATTGATTCCATGTTTTTTTATCCTTTAATGGTGACTATCCTATTATATATATTATTTATATATGTGTGAATGTCGCTCAGGGTTTAACGGTATTAAACCCCTACAAAGCCATTAAATTACTCTAGTTTAATAAGCATCTTTACGATGAATACAACTTAAGACAAGAATCAGCATTTCCTTATCTTGAATTCTGTAAATTACACGATAGTTACCTATTCTGATTCGATAACTGTTATCATATCCTTTATCTTTTTAACTCCATTAGGACGAGGTGTATCAGCAAGAAGTCGAATGTCTGCAATCATTCGTTTGCGTTGTTTTTGAGGTAATTCATCTAGTTGCTTTTGAACAGGTTTAGGAATAATAATATGATAGCTCAATTTTAACTAGCCTCATATTCTTCAAGGGTTAAGTAATCTCCTGATTGATAAGCAGACTCAGATGCAATAATATTATCACGTTCTTCTTCGCTGATTTCTTCTTCGCCGATTTCTTCTTCAATATGTCGTTCTTTAAGAAAGAGTACATAATCAAGTAATTGTCCTAAGAGAGAATCAGGAATATGTTCAATTTCTTTAATGAGTTGTTCTTTAATTGTCATAGTTTTTGCTGAAGTATATCGTTCTTTAAAAAAAAGTACACAGTCTAGTAATTGTCCTTTTATGCGGCTACTTTAATCAATTTGCTACTCACTGAAGGTTCTGGAATGGGTTGACCATCTTCCTTAAGAGTATCAATATAAAGCGTAATTGCTTCTTTAATATTGATTTCTAATTCTTCAAGCGTTTTTCCTGTAGATATACAACCAGGTAAATCAGGAACATAAGCAGAATAGTTATTACCAGCCTGTTCAAAAATAACTAGATATTCTTTCATGTTTCATCCTCTATCTGTGCTTGTTTCCAAATACTTTTTAATGTGCCAATGGCAACTTCATCAGAAAAGCTACCCGGAACGACGACAATACCCATTTTTTGAGGGTGTTTAAAAACTCGATGACTACCTCGCATTCTTGCTTGATACCATCCATCGACTTTTAACCGTTGAATAACATTGCGGACTTTCATGATTTAGTTAGACATTGGATATGTATTATAACATTTTCTGCTAAATTACCGTAGGGGCATAATACTATTATGCCCTTGTCGTTCAGGGTTTAACGGTGTTAAACCCCTACAAAGCCATTAAATTACCGTACTTTATGATGTTCTCGTTGATATTTGTTCCCGCAAACTCTCCAATAATTCGGGATTATCCGACATAAAGTCCAGTAACATCAACATTGTTTCTGTATTCAACTGGGGAATATTATTCGCCTCTGCAATTGCTTGTAGAATACCCAACAATGTTTGTTTATCGCATCCCAAAAGCTTCATCATCTGGAAACCTTTAACCATAAGCAATGAATTAAGAGTATGAGGATGATTATCACTTAATGCAGCTTGATACATTGTTAATGCTTGTTGTGCAAATCTTTCTGCTTCTTCCAGCTTTCCTTGCGTTTCATACAACAAAGCTAAATTGTTAAGACTGGAAGCAACAGAGGGATGATTTTCCCCCAATTGTTGTTCCCTGATAGACAGCGATCGCAGATACAAGGGTTCTGCTTCTGGGTAACGTCCTTGAGATTCGTACAAACCAGCTAAATTGTTGAGACTGGAAGCAACATCGGGATGATTTTCCCCCAATTGTTGTTCCCTGATAGACAGCGATCGCCGATACAAGGGTTCTGCTTCTGGGTAACGTCCTTGAGAACTGTACAAACTAGCTAAATTGTTGAGACTGGTAGCAACATCGGGATGATTTTCCCCCAATTGTTGTTCCCTGATAGACAGCGATCGCCGATACAAGGGTTCTGCTTCTGGGTAACGTCCTTGAGAACTGTACAAACTAGCTAAATTGTTGAGACTGGTAGCAACATCGGGATGATTTTCCCCCAATTGTTGTTCCCTGATAGACAGCGATCGCCGATACAAGGGTTCTGCTTCTGGGTAACGTCCTTGAGAACGGTACAATTCTGCTAAATTGTTGAGACTGGTAGCAACATGGGGATGATTTTCCCTTAAGCGTTGTTCCATGATAGACAGCGATCGCAGTAACAAGGGTTCAGCTTCTGGGTAACGTCCTTGAGAACGGTACAATTCTGCTAAATTGTTGAGACTGGAAGCAACATGGGGATGATTTTCCCCCAATTGTTGTTCCCAGATAGACAGCGATCGCAGATACAAGGGTTCTGCTTCTGGGTAACGTCCTTGAGAAAAGTACAATAAAGCTAAATTGTTGAGACTTTGTGCAACATCGGGATGATTTTCCCCTAAGCGTTGTTGCGTAAAGGTTAAACAATTGGTTAAATAGGGTTCTGCATCATTATAGAGTCCTTGACCTCGATAAAAACTACCCAAACCAATAAACGGCCAATATAAATCCTCATCTTCTAGGGATTTGTCTAACTCATCAGCAACAACTTTCAGGTGATCAATAATGGGTTCAAAATTGGCAATATCTTCTAAGGTAGGGGTATGAGGAATATTTTGAGCAACTATCACCATCACCTTACAGTAAGCTTGTTTTGCTGTCTCTTTAATCTCAGACTGTTCTAATTTATCCCTTAGATAGCGACGAATCAAAGTATGCAGTTCATACCAACCATTATCTAAGGTTCTGACTAGATTAAGATGAACTAGATTATCCGTTAACCATTCCTCAATTTCGTCTTCCTCTTGTTCAGGGAATAACGCATCAATAAACACTTTAGGAAAAGGCGCAAGAGCAAATAAACTAAGATAGAGAGCTAAATTTTGGGCTTCTGGTTCCTGATTTAAAGCGTCCCAACTCAGATCAAAAGCAGCTTTAACCCCTCGTTCCGCAGTCATTTCCGAGTCAAACTTAGGATTTTTAACTAAACTAGCATCTTCTAACCCCTTCTCTGCCAACTTCTCCCGAATTTTCTCCACTGTCCAACTATTGCGCCGTCGCAGTAACCGCGCTACCAATTCCAAAGCTAGGGGTAAATAGCCCAAATCTCGACAAAGTGACTCTGCTTGCTCAATTTGCTCATCAATTCTGCCATCAGTTATATATGAACGCAATAAATCTAAGGCTGCTGCTTCATCTAACTTCTCGATATGGAGAGTTTGAATAGTTGCCGATAGATACTCACAGCGCGTTGTAATGATGACTTTAAAGCGTTTTTCTTCCTTCGGCGGTAAATAGTGCTTAATCTGCTCATAATCCCGCACATCATCAAAAATAATCAATGTTTGATCCGTATCATTTTTAAGCCAATATTGCCAACAATAAGCAACCCGTTTCCTTAAGGATTCCGTATCTGGTATAGTTAAGCCCAAATAACTGCTGGCAAAAGTCACAATACTTAAACCAGGATCACTATTTACCACATTCAACCAACAAATTCCCCCCCGATAAGTTTCTTTCGGCCATTCCTGCCAACTATACTGTAAGGCTAATTCCGATTTACCGATGCCACCCATTCCCGTTAAGGTAGAAATAGCGACCCTTTCAGTTTGCTGTAACTGTTCGTGTAACTTAATTAAAACGGGATCGCGTCCCACAAATTGAGGGACTCCACTGTTAAATAAATTGTGGGGGTTTGGTTTAATTTCCCTCTTAACAGACGGCAAAATGATCTTCTGTTCAACATTAATTTGAGCATTATCGCCAATGATTGAATTTTCAATTCCCGTTTGATTAAATTTGTCGTTCATTTTGCCTAAAATTTTAAGTCATGGTTGAGGTAACAAAGGTTCAAGTTGCCGAAGTAAAAAAGGAATATCAACCATAATAACTTGCCAAACCACTGCAATTTTAACGCGATCATATTGATGGATCACCTTATCTCGCATTCCTGCAATTTCTTTCCAAGGAATCGCCCCATGATTAGCTCGAAACTCTGGCGAAAGTCGTTTAACAGCTTCTCCCATAACAGCAATTTCATACAATATAGCCAGTTGAGTAGGACGATTTTTAGCAAAAGTATCCTCATCCATTCCCTTTGTCAGATCGAGAATTTCTTGAGCAAATCGCACAATATCTAAAAGCGTTTCTTGATCACGCGGCATAAATAATTCTGGCTGATTTAAGAATAGTTTGACGACGTAACCAATTAGGACTCTGTTCTATTTCTTCTCTGTCTAATAAATCCACTGGACGATCAAGCAACTTTTCTAAATCGCTTTCCATGCGTACTCTATCCAACAAACTCCAACGACAAGAAGGTTCAAACACAGCTAAAAAATCCACATCACTTGTATCCAGACGAAAATCATCCCGTAAAATTGAGCCAAACACTGCCAATTCTTGAATCTGCCAATGCTGACAAAATGTTTGCAATTCTTCCATTGGCAAAGAAATAGCCAGTTTCATAAATTCTACTCAATACTTTGCTTAGTTTTAATCGTCGCTTTTCCCGTAACTTTCAACCCAGTTGCTCCAATTTGTTCAGTATTAGCCGTTGGTTGTCCCTTTACCTGTTGATCAACCTCTGCATCTAATTCACCCGCCTCAACATTTTCTAATCCTACTTGTCTGAGTTCCCCTGCTTTAATGTCCTTGGCTAAAAGTTGTAATTCCTCAGCAAAAATGGGGTCGTCATCCAACACCACATCAAGATTTTTAGTAATAGTTTCAATGGCCGCACTGTCGCCCCCTTCCACTTTAACCAATGCCTCATCAACTTTAGGAGATTTTCCCGTTAATCGGGCTTTAATCTTGCCCCATAATACAGGAATTTTTGCGATCGCCTCTGCGGTAAAACGTTTAGTCAAATCTTCCGTCCCAGACTTGACAAATTCCTGTACAGGCAAGGTTACAAGTAAACCTGCGGTTAATGGATCACTCATGATTCAATCTCCCTTATTTGCCTCAAAACCAGACCCAGTATGGAATATTAGCAAAACTCAAGTCATCTACATTTTAGAGAAAAAGAATTCTTATTGATGTTTTCTTCACAATAATTTGCTAAAGTAACACTAGGCCAATCACTCAACTCAACCGCACAACTTACTCGATCAAAGCTCTATGCCAGGTGACTACTACGAAACTCTTGGGGTTGCCCGTAACGCCAGTAAAGAAGACCTAAAACAAGCATACCGCCGTCTAGCGCGGAAATATCATCCTGATGTTAACAAAGAACCAGGAGCCGAAGAACGCTTTAAAGAAATTAATCGCGCTTACGAAGTGCTATCCGAACCAGAAACTCGTAGTCGTTACGATCAGTTTGGAGAAGCAGGAGTCAGTGGCGCGGGAGGCTTCAACTACGGCGATATGGGCGACATGGGAGGTTTTGCCGACATCTTTGAAACCATTTTTAGTGGGTTTGGAGGTGGTGCAACAACCGGAACCACACGCCGTCGAAGTGGCCCCAGTAAAGGGGATGATTTACGCCTCGACCTCAAATTAGACTTCCGTGAAGCAGTATTTGGGGGAGAAAAAGAAATTCGCATCCCTCATCTCGAAAGTTGTCAAGTTTGTAAAGGTAACGGGGCCAAACCAGGAACCGGATCTCGTACCTGTTCCACTTGCAACGGTCAAGGACAAGTCCGCCGCGCCACCCGTACCCCTTTTGGCAGTTTTGCCCAAGTTTCCGCCTGTCCCAGTTGTAACGGCAGTGGAGAAGTAATTGAAGAAAAATGCGAAGTCTGTGGTGGGGCCGGACGTAGACAAGAAACCAAAAAGCTGAAAATCACCATTCCTGGGGGGGTTGATAACGGAACCCGTCTCAGAGTGTCCCGTGAAGGAGATGCAGGGGTGAGAGGTGGCCCATCTGGGGATCTTTACGTTTATCTCTATGTCGAACCTGACAGAGAATTTACCCGCGATGGGATGAATATTCATTCTGAAATTACTATCAGTTATCTGCAAGCAATTTTAGGATGTACCGTTCCTGTCAATACCGTTGATGGAGAACAAGAATTAATCATTCCCGCAGGAACTCAACCCAATACGGTGTTAACCATGGAAAATTTAGGGGTTCCTAAACTGGGAAATGCAACTATGCGGGGCGATCATCTGATCACCATTACAATTGATATCCCCACCCGGATCAATGCAGAGGAACGGGAACTTTTAGAAAAATTAGCCCATATTAAGGGTCATAGTCACGGTAAAGGGGGAATAGAAGGCTTTTTAGGAGGCTTATTCCATAAATGAACCTCCCTACTGCTGAAGTCTTTTTATTGGATCTACGGGGAACCCCCTGCCCCATTAACTTCGTTCGCACTAAACTAAAATTAGAGCAAATGTCCTCTGATCAGGTCTTGGAAGTATGGTTAGATCCAGGAGAACCCATTGAACAGGTTCCCGACAGTTTGACGATGGAAGGGTATCACATTGAAACCATTGAAGATCGTCAGACATTCTTTTCTCTTAAAGTGCGTCGTGCATGATGTGACTCCAACAGACCAATTTTCCATTCCTCCTGTCTTCGAGATTTTCGGGACAGTGGTAGCAGTACAGGCTAATTTTTATCAGGTACGTTTAGATCACACCTTAAAGGATCAAAATGGTTCCCCACTCTCCCATTTACTCTGTACCCGACGCACTCGCTTAAAGAAAATTGGTCAAAATATCATGGTAGGCGATCGCGTGATGGTTGAAGAACCGGACTATCAAGATGGACGAGGTGCGATCGCCCAAGTTTTACCCCGCAAAACCGAATTATCCCGGCCTCCCGTGGCCAATGCTGACCAAATTCTCTTAGTATTTGCGTTAGAAGAACCCCCGTTAGAACCCTGGCAATTAAGTCGTTTTTTAGTTAAAGCAGAGTCCACTAATCTACCCTCATGTTTATGTCTAAATAAAGCTGATTTAATGCCATCTACTCTACAAAAAGAATGGCAGGAACGTCTACAAAAATGGGGCTATAATCCGTTATTTATTAGTACGATGACAGGACAAGGATTAGATGAGCTTAAAAACTGTTTACGGGATAAAATTACCATCTTAGCAGGGCCATCAGGAGTTGGTAAATCTAGTTTGATTAATACATTAATTCCTAATATTAAACAACGGGTCAATAAAGTTTCTGGTAAATTGCAAAAAGGTCGTCATACTACCCGTCACGTCGAATTATTTGAATTGCCAGCAGGGGGATTAGTTGCAGATACACCTGGATTTAATCAACCTAATTTAGAGTGTAATCCACCCCAATTAATTGAGTATTTTCCTGAAGCTAAGCAACCGTTAAAACAGGGAAATTGTCAGTTTAAAGACTGTTTACATCGTGGTGAACCTAACTGTGTTATTGAACAAAATTGGGAACGGTATGACCATTATTTAAAATTTTTAGAAGAAGCCATATCTCAACAAGAATCAAACCAAAAAATAGGGGACAAAGAATCAACTTTAAAGTTAAAAATAAAAGGAGCAGGTCAAGAATCTTATGAACCTAAATTAGAAAGCAAAAAATATCGTCGGTCTTCCCGTCGAGAAAAACAGCAAAACTTACAGGAATTGTACGAAAATCAAAGTTTAAAAGAGCTTGAAGAAGAAGATACGGATTAACCGGACTTACGCACCAGCACTGCCCGTAGGGTCAATTCATGAATTGACCCTACCAAAACACTCAATATTTAGTTAACGGTGAGAGTTGTCAATTGATTGAGACATAATTCCTTGATTTATGTCCTAAGCTGATTATCCCCTTTAAGTAGTCGGACAAAATTATACAGTTAACTGTTAAGTTAGGGAATTAGTGACAGGAAACCAAGAATAGTAGAGCGTTTCAACCTCTTTAATAGTTTTTAACCTTGTCCTATTTTTTTGTTTGTGTTCGGTCACTGACTAGAACAAAAAGACTGTTTAAAATAAAATATTTACCAAAAAACATGACATAATTACTCTAGTTGTGAACCATTTTAATGGGCTAAAAATATTGACGATACCAGAAAAATCAATAATAATAAGAGTTAGGAATTAACAAATAAATGTTCAATTCCGAGTTTAAACAAAGTTGACAATTTCTGATTTTCTTGGAGTAAATATCATGGCTTCTATCGCTGTTCTTGAATTACGTCCTAGCTTCTTAGCTGAAATGGAATCTGCTGAAATTACTACCGTTATCGGTGGTAGTATAATTGATAGCCTTTTTGGTGCTGCCCCTGCCTTTGAACTACTGGTTGGCTTTACTCCCTTAGGTGGCCCAAGTTCCATCGGTCCAGCATTAGGTGCTGCTATAGGTTACGGTGGATATGGAGGTATTGTCATTCCCGGCTTATTAGGTGGAGTTGGTAGCTTCTTTGGGCTTCCTGTTAAGTATCCCACCGCATATTAATAGATTGATTTAACAATTAAAAGGAAGGTTACTTTTTATGCTTCATAGAAACTAACTTTCTCTGGAATGAATCAATACCTGGAATATACAAGAGTAATTTGAAAACTACTCTTGTATATTTCCCCCCTAAAACCATTATACAAAAATAAAATAGTGGTTTACTTATCGAGGGTTCAGAAATTGTAACAGATTGTTTGGAGGGCAGGGCTTCTGGAACGAAAAAATGACTTGAGAAAGCATTACTAGAGATATAGGCTGCGACCGTTATAATAGTAGATTGTTCGGCAACATATTGAAATATTCCTTGAGAATTATTCTCTGAATTTTGGTTCTGTTCAAATTTGAAGTAGTCTGAAAAATTTAAAGGATTTCCATTACCATTGACTTCTAGTGAGTAATTGCTATCCTCTGATAAATGCCCGTCTATTTGTAATAAGCCAACATCGATGTTAGAATTACTAGCAGATATTTTCATGTGAGGATAAAAAGCGAAAAATAAAAACTCATTATTAATGTTCATATCAGCAGGATAAGCAGAAAAATAGATAACCTGTTCTTCGTCTACTTTTGCCTGTTCAATGTAAGGCAAACTATGGTCAGTTTCTAAGTTTAAATAAGAGTTAAAATCAAAGGAAAATCTGTCTTCTGGTTCTAAGTAAAAAGTTGCGTTAAAAGCAGATTGACCAGTGGTTGAGACAATATGGGGAATATTACTAACAGAAACTAGACTTTGAGAACTTAAATTAACAGATAGAAGTTGCTCTGGGTTTAAGCTAGAATAAACTAATTGATTACTCCCCATTGTTAAACCAGAAACTGAGTTAAACCCTAACGGAGCAGTAACTAAATTTACTCCAGGAAGTGAGATTAGATTAGCAGGTATTTTGGTGGAAGATGGGTGAAAAAAAATATTTGATAAACCTGTAACAAACATAGGTGTTGAAGTAACAACAGTCAAATTCTGTTCCTCCTGTGTTAAAATATAAGCAAAAGCTGATTGAAATGTAGCCACTTCTTGAGGGATATGACTAAAGTTCGTAAATTCAAGACTACCTTGTGCTTTAGCGAGAGTTACAGCCTTACTAGGAGTAACGATACTTGTCAAACTTCCAGCGATAACACCGAAAGATAATAATAGGTTTTTAGTAAGTGTTTTCATGAAAAAAATTTATCCAACCCCCTTGTTTCGGGGGGTTATACTTTAATTACCTAATCAATCAGCAGAACTCAATTTTTCTAAAGCTCTTGTTTGATCAATTAATTCAATCTTAGAGATTTTTGTTTTTAACCATTGATTAAATAACTCTCCTAGGATTTGCTGATGAGATTGCTCATTTAATTTTGGGGGAATAATTTCCCCAACTAAAATTACATGTACCCCGACAGAAGTAACAATAGGTCTAAGAATTTGGGGGGGAGTTGCTGCAAAAACAACCGATGAAATTTCCGGTTTAAGTTGCTTACGGTTAAGGAGTCCTCGGTATCCTCCCACACGACGAATTTCAGGATTTTCGATGTATTGATGTGCTACTTCAGGAAAACTAATTTCTTCTTCACTGAGAGCATAAAATAATTCCATAGCTAAATCTTGATCATCGAGAACAACCTCATAAATAGCTGCTCTTGTCCAATTAAGTTGGTTGGCGACAAAAAATGGTTCTACTTGCTCAGAAAATAAGTGCATTGCTAACTTTGATGCCAGAATTTGATGGTGGACTAATTCTTCAAATTCATCTAAAGAAAGTCCATTTTTTGCTAACCAAGACCAGGTATCTTCTGGTTTAAAAAGTTGGTTAGCTAGTCGAATGCTATCGGCTCCTTTTTGCAGTTCTTCGGCCTCAACTTTAATTCCTTTTTCTTGAGCTACCGTAGCTACAATTTGACGAGCCGCTATTCCTTCAATAATGGGGGTAAATTGATAAGAAAACTTAACTTGTTTGATGACTTTTTCGAGAGAAATGATAAGTTCTGACATGATGAAAAACTCTTGTAATTAATAATTAGAAGATGGTTATTTAGGAACAACTAGGGTAGACAATGTCTACCATAAAAATTCAGGATTAATTTAAAGTTCTAAGCCCCCTTCTTGTAACTTCTTAAAGGGATCAAGAACAAAATCAATTACCCGACGCTGACGCACAATAACTTCTGCGGTTGCACCCTGACCAGGAATGAGATGAATGAGTTCCCCTTTAGTTTCTAAATAGGGCTTATCAAAAGTTACTTTAATGTCATAAGTTTCCAAGTTACCTTCTTTCATTTCTTGAACTTTAGAGTCAGGAGAAACCCAATCTAAACGTCCTTCTAAAATGCCATACTCTTGGAAAGGATAAGCATCAAGTTTGATTTTAACTGGCATTCCCACTTTCATAAAACCACTTTCGGAAGATGGCATTTGGGCCCGAAGCACTAACTGAACACCTTTGGGAGCAATTTGAGCGACTAATTCACCCGGTTGCACCACTTGTCCAGGTTCATCGGTTGGCATCTCAAAAATTGTCCCATCAATGGGAGAGCGAAACACCCGTTGTTGTAACTGCAATTGTAAAGAAGTAATCTGACTTTTATTTTCAGCAATAGAAGATTGAATCTTCATAATTTCTGTTTCAACATTTTTGAGTTGTTCTTGATTTTTTAATAACGCCAATTTCCCAGAATGCACCATGGTTTTATAGCTTCTTTTTTGCTCTTGTAACCTCAATACAGCCTGTTCAATTTCCGAAGCCGCTTCATGGGAAATTGTCTCGTAGTTGCCCTGCTGCTCCAACAGACCAGACTGAGCTTGAGCAATTTCTGATTCAGCTTTAGCTAGGTTTTCAGTGTTTTCTTTTTCAGAAGCAACCACCTCTAGAAATCGGTCTTCAGAAATAGCTCCCTCTTTAAAAACTCTCTGATATCGAGGGAGTTTTTCTTGATCCATTTCTAAACGGACTTTGGCTAATCGATAGGATGCTTCGCTGGCATTGATCGCTTGTTTAACTTGGGCAATTTTGGCTTCTTTTTCAGCCCGTTGCAAGCCATAGGAAGCCCTTAAAGACTCTAAATGTTGCTTTGCTTGATCGACTTGGGACAGTTTTTCTGATTCTTGGGACTGATTTTGTAAGCCTTGGGTTTGTACTGCCATCAACCACTGGTTTTTCTGGATCTCCAATTGGGCTAAACGATTGATTTCCCCTTGCAGTTTCTGTCGAACTTGTTGAAGGTCCGCTTTGACTAACTCAGAGTCCAATTCAAGGATGACTTGACCAGCTTTAACGGGTTCTCCCTCTTTAATATTAATCACCGCTATTTTGCCTGTTACGGGGGCATCCAAGTCGATGGTGTTGCCTTTGGGTTCAAGTTTTCCCCTCGCCTCTCCTGTTTCATCCACCTTCGCCAACATTGACCAGGGCAAAATCACCCCAGCAAAAATTGCTAAAAGATACAGTAACCCCCTAGTCCAAACCTGGGGCAAGGTATCGATTATGTCTTTGGTGGCTAAAGACCAATCCTCAGTGGGATCTTTTAAGGGGATAGGAGGAGTCGAAGGGGGAAGGGGTTGATAATTAGTAATGGGAGTTGGTGCGGTGGTGGAACCCGATGGGGGAGTTTTGTGATTATTATTGAAGTCGTAGGAACTAGTCATAGTTTTGTCTCCGAATAGCTAAAAAAAGGCTTAATTTTGGGGAATTAAGGGCAGAGATCTAGGTCGGAATTCCCGCTAATTGCTGTTGATTGAGATAGAAATAGGTTCCCTGTTTGGCAATTAATTGATCGTGGGTTCCCTTCTCCACCAATACCCCCTGATCTAAGACCAGAATGAGATCGGCGCGCCGTACTGTGGAAAGGCGATGGGCGATGACAATTGAGGTACGATCTCTCAAGAGGGTTTCTAAGTTGGTTTGTATCAGTCGTTCCGATTCAGAATCCAGATGACTGGTAGCCTCATCAAAAATTAGCAGGGGAGGATCTCCTAATAGGGCGCGGGCGATCGCTAACCGTTGCCGTTGTCCGCCAGACAACAAGCCGCCCCCTTCTCCAATGCGGGTTTCGTAGCCCATAGGCAGTTGTTTAATAAACTTGTCAGCCCCCGCCATTTCAGCCGCTTTTATCACTTCTTCTAGGGTGGCCTCTGGACAACCAAGGCTGATGTTTTCTTGAATGGTTCCCCCAAACAAGAAGGTATCTTGATCAACCACCCCAACTTGCTGACGCAGCGATCGCAAGGACAAACTGGTAATATCGTAACCATCAATCAATACATTGCCTTCGGTGGGGGGATAGAGTCCTAAAATGAGCTTAGAAATGGTAGTTTTTCCTGACCCACTACGTCCTACCAGGGCTATCATCTGACCTGGTTGTACCTCGAAACTGAGATTTTCTAAGACATTGACATCGCTTTCGGGGTGGTAGCGAAAGGTCACGTGATCAAAGCGAATATGCCCCCGCAATGCTGGTAAAAATTGTCGTAGCTGATGGTGTAAGTCTTCTTCGGGTTCGCTGTCGAGAACATCATTAATGCGTTCCACGGCAATGACAACCTCTTGCAACTGATTCCATAACCCCGCTAACCGTTGGAAAGGACTAATGACGTTGCCCATCAACATATTGAAGGCGACTAATTGCCCAATCGTCATTTCATTGTTAATCACCAACCAGGCCCCATACCACAGCAAGGCAGTGGTGGAGACTGTTTGCATGATTCCACTGAGTATTTGCAGTCGGTTGCCAATGATCTGCCCAGTAAATCGCGTTTTAACCAGTTTGTGTAGATGATCTTCCCATTCCCAACGGACGGTTTGTTCTACCGCCATGGACTTAATTGTCCTTACCCCTGTCAAAGCTTGAATGAGATAACGGTTTTCCGCTGCTACTGCCTGGAAAATTTCCCGAGAAATTCGCTTTAAAAATGGGGTTGCCCCTAAGGTTAGCAAGACAATAGGGGGTAACACCACCAACACCAATAGGGCTAATTTCCAGCTATACCAGAACATAACCCCTGCATAGACAAACATGGTCAGAACATCAAGAAAGACCGAGAGGGCTTCTCCTGTCATAAATTGCTGAATTTTGCGGTTTTCCCCCACTCTTGACATGATATCCCCCACATAGCGGGACTCAAAGAAACTTAGGGGCAGTCGGAAGGTATGGCGGATAAATCCAACAATTAAGGCCATATCTACTCGGTTAGCGGTGTGATCGAGAAGATATTGTCTCAGTCCCGACATGGCGACTTTAAATAAGCCAAAAATCAGTAACCCTAACCCCACTGCAATTAAGGTGGTGTTACTGCGTTGTACCACCACGCGATCGAGTAATAATTGGGTCAAAACAGGGGTGACTAGCCCAAAAATCTGAATGAAAATAGAGGCAATAAAAACTTCTGCCAAAACTAATTTATGGGGTTTAGCTAATTCAAAAAATTGCCACAGAGGTTGGGTCGCTTCCTTGGATTTTTTGATCTCCACTGTCGGTTGCAACAGGAGGGCATACCCTGTCCACCCTGCTTGGAAGTTTTTCAGGGTTAAACTTCGTTGACCAATGGCAGGATCTCCGATAATCACTTGCTTTCGTCCAATTTCGTAGACAACAACATAGTGATTTCCTTCCCAGTGGACAATGGCCGGAAGGGACTGTTCGGCTAGTTTATCTAAACTGGCTTTGATCGGTCGGGTGGCAAACCCCATACTTTCACCTGCCGCCGCTAACCCCCGCAGGGAAGACCCGTTACGATCAACGTTAGCAATGTCCCGTAAACGGCTAATACTAAAGTTTTTGCCCCAATGACGACCGATCATTACCAAACAAGCTGCCCCACAGTCCGTCACACTTTGTTGTAAGTAGGTGGGATAACGTCGGGTAACTCGCTGCCACCAATGGGTCACTTGTAGGGTAGGACTGGGAAAATAAGCGCGGCGAATGTGGGCTTGAGCTTGATGTTTAGAAGTTTGTGGACTATCAGAAATCTCTGATAATTCTCTAGGGTTAGGGAGGGAAAAAACTTGATTTGTGGGCTTGCTCTGTAACGAGGTGGGGGCAATGTCCTGAAGTTGAGGCACCTGTTCAACTGCTTTTTGCCAATCACTGTGATTAAGACTATAGAGTTCTGTTGGCTGAATAATTTGCCAATTTTCTGGCGGTCTTTCTTGGCCAATAATGTTGATATCGCCAGTTCTTAAAAGCTTCCCAGACTCATTTTGCAATTCCCCACGACGCACCAGCCACAATTTAGCATCTTTAAGTAAAGGGTTAGGGAGTTTTCCTCCTTTGAAAGAATGCCGTTTTAATAGACTTAAGATATCCCGTATTTCTTTAGGAGAGGTATGGTTCAAGGATGGATGTTGACGGCATAATAACAGGAGATCTTGAAGAATAGCTTGCTGGTGCAGATGGGCTTCTATTGTAGGATAATGCGCCAATAAATTGTATGCCCAATCTTGATCAAGATAGTAGATTTTAAGATTAATGGATGCTCTGGCTAAATAGGGTTGAAAACTATCTTGGGGAAACAGAGTTAGTTCTCCAAATGATGAACCAGTCCCTAGAGTCACTAATAAGTTTTCTTGCTCGTCTAGGAGTCTAACTTTTCCTTTGATTAGGATATATATACCCTTTTCATGGGTTGAAGATTGCCAGAAAAGTTGTCCAGATGGGGGAGTTAAAATCTTAACTTGCTTGAGACAGTTATCAAGCTCTTTTTCTGGTAATTTTTGTCCTAAAATTTGTTGGAGATTCTGCTCAAATTCAGGTGACATTGCTGAAGAAGATTTCATGATATAAATCCAGTATCATCAGATTGTAAAAAACAAAAATCTACTAACTTATTTGGGTAGGATGGTTGAAGGGGTTCAATGACAATATTGGCATTATTTTCTGGGTTTATGTCCCTGATATTTGCTTTTATTTGTTTACTAGAAATTCCAATTTTTTTGAGAAGTCTATACACATGACGATTGCTATATTTTTTGCCAAATTCTTTAGCTAAATGTTTGCTTAACCATTCTGCTGTCCAGCTATGAAATGAATATCCGTAATCACGAGGACTATGATTAATTAATTCTTGTAGTCGTTGTTGATACTGCTGGCTAACTTGTTTTGGTCGTCCGATGGGATGGTCATTCCAATGATGAGCTTGACCCGTTTGAGCGACTTTTATCCAATAACGAGCCGTCTCATGACAACATTTTAATTGTTGACAAATCTCTGACTGAGAATATCCTGTATCTGCCAATAACATAATTTCTATACGGCGGCGATATTCAGAGCGTAACTCATTTTCCAATGCTTGAAGTAATAGTTTTTTTTGAAAGAGAGTTAAACACTGACTTGCTGTTTTATCTGTTCTTTCAATCTCTTTCTGTTGATTTAATGTCATAGGATATTTCATGGGTTTTAACCCTGACTCCGTACTTCACAATTTGTAAGTTAAACGAATTTTAAATTTATTCAAAGAACATATTTATGCCCTTCTAAAGTATTAATTACTTCCTAGGGATTTGTCAAGAGTTATTTTGTTAATTAATATATTGATATTTTTAGAAAAATCAACAGAATAATCCTCTAATAATCGAGATTCAAGATCAAATTTTCAGATCCTGTACAATAATTTGATCTAAATGCACAAAAGCTTGTTTTCCCTTTTGATGTTTAATCGAAAATAAATGTGTAAATTTTACGCATTTATTGCTTTACCAATATTGTCAGATTTTGGTGGATATTTCCAAAGAAAGCGTGGCTATCTCCAAAATATCCACCAAAATCTGATAAATTACATAGCAGGAAACAACCTAGAGATATTTATTTTTAATGAAGTTTCATTTACATCAATCGGTAAATTTGGTACAATCGGTTCAGAAAGATCGATTTGGTATATAGTCTACTTCGTCTTTGCCCATCACCTTCCATCTTGATTTACAGTTTGAGGCAAATAATAAGTTAAGTAAAGATTTTCTGTAACCTCAAATCTGTTGAAGTATAGACAAAGATAGACTAAATATAAACACTGAAACTCCCTAACCAAACTCTGATATACCTAATTCCATCGAGTTACCGAGAGAAGCAAGTTGCTAAGATAAGTTAATACTTAATCTTGGATTAATTTGTTTTATTAGTCGTCTATTCTCCGGAAACTCATCATTCAAGGACGAATTAGAGGTGTTTATGGATATCAGAAAATCCGAAAAAATTGGACAAGGAGCAGATCTATGCCGGAAAATAAAGTTTATGTTACTTCCAAAACTTTTGAAACCAAACAATTTGACTATCAACAATTGAATCAAAAGACAAGAGAGCAGATTCAAGAATTAACCATTGATATCAAAAATAAACTGCGTCGCTGCGCTCAAGACATTGTAGAAATTGGGGATAATTTATGCAAAATCAAGAAACAATTACAACATGGACAATTTCGCAGTTGGTTAAAAACGGAATTTGATTGGAGTATTTCCACCGCCAACAAATTTATGCAAGTCAGTCAGATGTTTAAAATTGAAGAACTCCAAGAAGTTGAAATTGCTCCCTCTGCTCTTTATGTTTTAGCTGCTCCCTCAACCCCAGAAACCGTCCGTTATCAAGCTCTCAACCGAGCTAGACAGGGTGAAAATATCAGCTATTCTCTCGCTAAAAAACTGGTAAAAGAACATAAAATAGTTGAGGAAGACGAACAATCTATCATTGATATCAATTTTCTAGAAGTTTCCCAGAATTTAGTAATTGTTGAAGAAACTCGATTATCTCCAATTCAAGCTCAGGAAAATAACTCGGACTTTGTAGCTCTTATGTATAATCTTTCTGATTTTAATTACCATTTGGAGCAAGAATGGCGGCGCATGACCCGTGAAAAGCGAGATTTATCCCTAATATTATGTCAAATTTCCTTCAAAGAAACCAATCAATCAAGTGCCTTAATAGCTCAAATGATACAACAGATTGCTGAAGGTTTAACTCATATCCTGAAGCGGCCAGGAGACTTTGCAGGAGAGTATAAAAATAACCAATGGGCGGCAGTTTTACCTAACACTTATGGGGAAGGAGCGAGAGTCGTCGGCCAGAGATTTTTAAATTGGTTTCTTTCCTGGGAAGATGACTTGATTTTAGCCAGCGATAACTTCATTTTCCCCCTCTCTGTCCATTTAGGTATTGCGACAACTATTCCTAATAATCAAAATTATTATCATGATCTAATAAACACAGCACAACGCGCTTTATTAGAAGCACAAAATCAAGGAGAGAATCAAATGGTCATTAAGGAAGATAATTTTTGATAAATTGGTCAATGGACTCTTTAAAATTTCATTGTTTATCGGATTTTATTGATTATCAAGGAGCAATTATTGACTCTCCAATTAATGATTGGTATGAAGGATTTTGCCCCCAAACTCAACAAATTTTAAGACTCCCTCGCACGGCCCTAGCTGAAGCGATCGCTGTTGGTTTAATGAAACAATTAGCCCAAGATAGCTGTTATTCTCTGGAAGGTAAAATGTATGGCATCTTATTAGTGGAAACCCCATCAAAACAACCGGGAGTTTTAAAAGCATTTTCAGGGTTATTAAATAGTCAAAGTTGTGTTACTGGGTGGGTTCAACCTATTTCTGGGCGTGAAAAAGTCGCCTTACAAGAAGCGGAAACTCTAGTTAAATTAGCCGAAATTAAACAGCAAATTATTAACTTAGATACCACCAAAGAAAAACAAGAATATGAGACTTTATTTCAAGAATGGCAAACTCGTTTAGACCATTTAACTATTGTTCATCAACAGCGTAAACAACAAAGACAAAAACAGCGTCAGTTATGCTTAAATAGCTTAAAAAATGATGAATTAAACAATGCCATTGAACAACTTAATCAAGAAAGTCGTCGAGATAAATGGGAGAAAAAGCAACTCAAACAACAACAGTATCAAAGTTTAAAATCTTTACAGGAAAACATCACTACAGCAGCCATAAAAATCACCCAATTAAAACAACAAAGAAAACAATTATCCCGTCAATTACAAGCGCAAATGCACGCCGTTTATAGTATCACTAATTTTGCAGAAAAATCCTATTCTTTACAAGATTTGTTACCCAATGGTTTACCGACGGGAACAGGAGACTGTTGCGCCCCAAAATTACTTCATTATGCAGCAACACATCATCTAAAACCCCTCGCTATGGCAGAATTTTGGTGGGGGCCATCTTTGGGGGATAAAATACCAGGAAATTTTTATGGCCCCTGTCGGGAACGCTGTCAACCTTTAATGGGTTTTTTATTATCAGGTTTATCAGATACTACTATTCCGAAATATTCTCCCGAAATTGATAATAATCTCCAGATAATTTATGAGGATAAATGGCTAATTGCCATTAATAAACCTGCGGCTTTACTGTCAGTACCAGGACGTTATAGTAATAATCAAGATAGTGTTTTAAGTCGTTTTAAAAATTTATTAGCCTCTGGGGAAAATTTGAGGGCAGTTCATCGTTTAGATCAAGATACTTCAGGAATTCTTTTATTAGCTAAAGATTCAAAAAATCATCACAAACTAACTCAACAATTTGCCCAAAGAAAAGTATTTAAAACTTATGAAGCTATTTTATCAGGTTCTTTATTAATTAATCAAGGTATCATTGAATTACCCTTATGGGGAGATCCTAGCGATCGCCCCTATCAAAAAGTAGATTTTCTCAAAGGAAAACCCAGTATTACCCAATTTCAGGTAATAGGAAAAAGAGAAAATTATAGTCGTGTTGAATTAATTCCTGTTACGGGAAGAACTCATCAATTAAGGGTTCATTGTGCTGATCTTCAAGGGTTAGGAATGCCAATTTTAGGGGATAGACTTTATGGAAATAATGATAATCAAAATCGCTTACATTTACACGCAAGAGAGATTAAATTTGAACATCCTCAGTTACAAAAAATGATTCAGTTAAAGGTAGACACACCATTTTAAATATAATTCCATACCAATAACTTGAATGTTGTCCTCCTGTGCTAAAATTTGAGAACGATTATCATTTTGAGTTTTAGTCACCCTCTCTTTAATCAATGACGTTATCCCAACCCAAAGAACTAAACCCTTGCTCAACCATATTCTAACCAATAATCAACAAAGGAAATAGCCCTAGATATTGAAGAAGGGGCCGATTTACTAATGATTAAGCCAGCTTTAGCCTATTTAGATATTATTCGTCGGGTGCGGGACTATACCCATTTGCCAGTGGTTGCCTATAATGTTAGTGGAGAATATGCCATGATTAAGGCGACAGGTCAACAGGGTTGGATTGATGAGAAAAAAGTGATTCTTGAAACCTTGACCAGTATGAAACGGGCCGGGGCTGATTTGATTTTGACCTATTTTGCTAAGGAAGTGGCGTTAATGTTGCAGTAAAAACTAATGGGATTGGTTGGCTCCTAAGTTATAATAAACATTAGAATAAACTTAGGCAAAATTATTAAAAATAACAATAATTCTATGGAAACATTCGTAACTCTTTCTACTGAGTCTGATGCTCTCCTGATATGCCAACCTCATACCTTGGAAACTCAACCTCTAAAAGTCCTTCAACATAAAATTCTCAGTGTTGAAAAAGCGCAACGCATGGCCGAGTTTTTTAGTTTAATAGGAGATGGAAATCGCTTACGAATTATATCTATATTAGCCCATCAAGAATTATGCGTTTGTGATTTAGCGAACATCTTGAATATGACTGAATCTGCTGTTTCCCACCAGTTACGAACTCTTAAAGCCATGCGTTTAGTTAGATATGAGAAAAGGGGACGCAAGGTGTTTTATTCGTTGCAAGATCATCATGTTTTAGCATTGTATCAATCTGTTGCAGAACACCTTGAGGAAACTGACTAGGCGTGACATTCACATCCGTGATGAGAACACCCTACACCGCTAGAATGCCCAGTCGCACAGGCATCAGAACAATAGTATTTGCCGTCTTTTTGGATTGCATCGCTGAGATTTACGATACAAACACAAGAAGTACAAGCGCATTTCATTTGGGAAACGGTGGTTGCTGTCATGATTAATATCTCCTTAGTGCTAACAGAGCTTGTTATTTATATCTTAACACCTGAATACCTGTTCAGGTGTTAAGATATAAACTTTTATTTCTGTTGAGATTGATTATTATTCTTGAAAAATGCGCTAAAATAATGAATTAGTCGAAATGGCTGCCGCTTGTACTGGGATCACCTGGTCACATAATGGAGAATATTTAGCTGCTAGTTGTTTAGATAATACGGTATTAGTCTGGCGTTGGCAAGAGGAAATTCCTTGGCGTATGTCAGGGTTTGGGGGAAAAATTCGTCGTTTAGCTTGGTCAAATATTACATCAGGAATTGCCCCCTTATTAGCTGTTGCTTGTTTAGAGGAAATTATTGTCTGGAAGAAAGAAAAAAATGATGAGGAAGGTTGGCTTTCATGGGGATTAATTGCCCAGGAAGATATTATTACAGATTTAGGGTTTCAGCCTAATAGTTTATTATTGGGTTCAGTAGGAGAAGATGGACAATTATTACTATGGAAAAAAGCCAAACAATTAAGTCAACGTCTAGAAGGAGTATCCGCCGGATTTTCTAGTTTAGCATGGCATCCCTTGGGGCTAAAATTAGCCGCAGGCGGACAAAATGGAGAATTACTCATTTTAGCAAAATCTTATCGAGGTCGGGGATTTGGATAAATTATTTACTTGATTTTGTTAATTGATATAAAAGCTTTTTACCTCGATAAATTACTTCAGGACGAGTTAAAATTCCTTGGGAGGGACTGACTAATAAAGCTAATAAAAATAAACCGGTTACTACTAACACAATTGCTGCCCCTGAAGGGACATTTAAGTAATAACTAATATAAATTCCTATCATGCCGCTTAAACTGCCTAATATTGCTCCAAGCACCATCATTTGATGGAGTTCTTTTACCAATAAATAAGCCGTAATACTTGGCCCTACTAATAATGAAACCACTAAAACAACCCCGACTGCTTTCATACTAGCAATGATGGTTAAAGTAATGGCAGAAATTAACCCTAAATGAATCCATTTAACAGGTAATCCGATAGCTTGTGCGCCCCAAGGATTGAAAGTGTAAAACAATAATTCTTTATAAAAAAGCTTGATAAATAAAACAACAAATAGAACAATTATCAAGGTTTGGTTAACATCATTTTCAGTTACGCCAAGAATATCACCAAATAAAAAACTATGAAGATCAAGCTTACTTTTTAACAAAGTAATTAACATAATTCCTAATGCTAAAAATCCTGAAAAGACTAAAGCCATTGCTACATCAACTTTAATTTTAGATTGAGATTGAATCCAAGAAATAACCAAGGTGCTAAACATTCCTGAAATAAATGCCCCTAAAAAAATATCTATCCCTAAATAAAAAGCGATCGCTAATCCTGGTAACACTGCATGGGCAATTACATCTCCTAATAATCCCATGCGTTGTACAATTAAATAACTACCAGTTACAGCACAGAGAATCCCTAATAAAATAATAATAATTAGGGCATTTCTCATAAATTCAAAGCTTAGAGGTTCAAGTAAAAAATTAACCATGACTAATTTAACTGGGAATGGGTGGATATAGATCTTAGGGGATAATTTATAAGTTAAGTCCTAGGGACTATGAGTTAAAAAAATAACATTATCCCCATAAGCTTGTTGAAGATTTTCGGCTGTAATAACTTCCTTTCGAGAACCATTAGCAATTAAGGTTTTATTAATCAATAAAAACCGATCATATTCCCTTGCTGTTTCCCTTAATTCATGGCCCACCACTAATAAAATTTTCCCCGATGATTTTAACTCATCAAATATGTCAAAAAGCATCGCCTCAGTTTTTTTATCAACCCCGACAAAGGGTTCATCAAATAAGAATAATTGTGCTTCCTGGGCTAAAGCTTGGGCTAAAAAAACCCGTTGTTGTTGTCCCCCAGATAACTCTCCAATGGGACGATCTCTTAATTCCCACATTCCCACTCGCATTAAAGCCTCCTGAACCATCTTTTTAGAATGGGGAGAAATTGAGCGAAACAAACCTGTATGACGAATTCTAGACATCTTTACTATATTATGCACGGTAATGGGATAATCCAAGTCAATTTGGTTTCTTTGGGGGATATAAGCGACTTCTGCCAACTGCCGAGATAAAGCGCGAGAACGAAATTTGACACTTCCTTGCTTTATAGGGATTAATCCTAAGATAGCCTTAATTAAAGAGCTTTTTCCTGCTCCATTTGGTCCAATAATCCCGACAATCTCCCCAGAATTTAAACAAAAGCTGATATCCTCAACCGCTACTACTCCTCGGTAGTTGACGACGAGATGTTGGACTTCTAACATAATTTTAAACTAAAATGATTATCATTATCATATAGGATCGAAAAACTCATGTTAAGTCAGAAGCTAATTCCTTGCGCCTTAATTATCGGGTTAGTGAGTTGTACCACCACTCAACCCCAAGATTCTAACCAGACCTTTTCTACCCAAGAAAATCGTCCCTTAGTGGTAGCAACCACTAGCGTATTGTGTGATTTAACCAGTCAGGTTGCCCAAGAAACCATTAACCTCAAATGTTTAGTCGGGGCAGGAGTTGATCCTCATGTTTATCAACCAACTCCAGAGGATCGTCAGGCCATCGATCAGGCACAATTGATCTTATATGGGGGTTATAATTTTGATGCTAGTTTGATTAAATTAATCAATGCAAGTAATAATTCTGCCCCTAAAATAGCTGTTCATGAACAAGCTGTCACTCAGCCTTTAATGGGGAAAGAACATAATCATGGACATGAACAAGAACACCTCCATCAAGCAACAGAAAGTGTTCCTGATCCCCATGTATGGCATGATGGGAAAAATGGCATTAAGATGGTACAAGTCATTTCCCAGCAATTAGGGACATTGCAGCCGAATTATCTTCAACAGTATGAAACCAATCAGCGTCAAATAAGCCAAGAATTAACGGCAATTCACACCTGGATCAAAGAGCAAATTGCAACAATTCCTGTCGAACAGCGCAAATTAGTTACGACTCACGACGCATTAGGTTACTATGTTAATGCTTATGATTTAGCCTTTGAAGGAGCGTTAGGAGGATTTAGTACCGAGGAGTCACCCACTGCCGCACGAGTAAGAGAACTGGTTAAGGACGTGGAAAAAACGAAAGTTCCGACAATTTTTGCCGAAACCTCAATCAATCCTAAGTTAATTCAAACCGTTGCTAAAGAAGCAAAGGTTAAAGTTTCTGAAGAAAAACTGTATACTGATGGCTTAGGAGAAGCAGGAACCACAGGAGATAGTTATCAAAAAATGTTAATATCTAATACCCAAACCATTGTGACAGGACTAGAAGGAAATTATCAGCCTTTTCAACCTAAGTAAAAAAAATTAATATCCATTATATCTTACTCTTATTGTTCAATATGTCTAATAAATTGTCAAAAAAGCAACAGAAAATTTTAGAGATTTTACAACAGATAGACAGCGAAATTAGCGCACAGCAATTACATATTGAATTACGTCAGCAAGGCTTTAAAATAGGACTAGCAACAGTCTATCGTTATTTAAAATCCTTACATCTTGAAGGACTTGTTCAAGAAAGAATTATTACCACAGGAGAATCCTTATACAAATTGATTATCGATTCCCATGCTTCGGAACATTATCATCACCTGAACTGTATTAACTGCGGCAGATCTGTTCCCTTGGAAGCGGTAGATTGTCCCCTAAAAAAATCTGTTCATCAGTCATCTGAATTACAAAAATTTCAAATTTATTATCACACCCTAGAATTTTTTGGCTTATGCGATATTTGTCAACCTCTTGTTAATAAAGATTAAAGTTATTTTATATCAATGGGTTTTCTCAATCGGATCTAGTATTAACTATCCCGTTCTGCTAATTCTAACCACCGTTCGGTAGCTTGATCAATTTCTTGAATTAATTGGGATAAACGTTCTGTTAAAGTTTGCATTTCTGTAAAATCACTTGGTGGATTACGATATAATATTTGTTCAAGTTCTTCTTTTTCGGCTTCCATTTTTGGAATTTTTTCTTCTAATTCTTTATACTCATACTTTTCCTTAAATGAGAGTTTACGAGCTTCACTAGATTTAACTTTTTGTTCCGTTTTAGATTGCTCTTTTCCCTTGACTTCTGCTTTCTTCTGTGCTGCTTTTTCCGCTTCTTTTGCTCGATCTTCGTTTGCTTTTTTATAGTCTAAATAAACAGAATAATTCCCTGGATATTGTCGAATATTTCCACCATCTTCTAAAGCAAAAATTGTGTCAACTGTGCGATCTAAAAAGTAGCGATCATGAGAAACAACAATTACACAACCATTAAAGTCCTCTAAATATTCCTCTAAAACCCCTAAAGTTTGCACATCTAAATCATTGGTTGGTTCATCTAAAATTAACACATTAGGCGCACTCATTAAGACTTGTAATAAAAATAAACGTCGTCTTTCTCCTCCAGAAAGTTTATGGATCGGTGCATATTGTTGATTCGGTGGAAATAGAAATCTTTCTAACATTTGGGAAGCAGTAATAACACTTCCGTCAGAAGTTTTTACTAATTCTGCCACATCTTTTAAATAATCAATGACTCGTTGATCTTCATTAACTAATAAGTCTTCAGAATGTTGATCAAAATAGCCAAAATGAATGGTAGGGCCAATCTCAACTATTCCCGAATCAGGGGTAATTCTTCCTGTAATAATATTCATTAAAGTTGATTTTCCTGCCCCATTTTCCCCAATAATTCCTACCCGATCTTGAGGATTAAAAATATAGGTAAAATCTTTAATTAACACCCTTTCATTATAGGCTTTATTAATCTGATTTAATTCAATAACTTTCTTACCAATACGACGATTTGCTGTCGTTATTTCTACCTTCCCTTGTCCTTCTTTAAACTCCTTCTCCCGCATTTCTCCAATGCGATCAATACGGGCTTTTTGCTTGGTACTTCTAGCTTTTGGCCCTCTTTTTAACCATTCTAATTCTCGTCTTAAGACTCCCGCGTGTTTCTTTTGACTACTAATTTCTGATGCTTCTGCTTCTGATTTCTTCTCTAAAAAATAAGCATAGTTTCCTGCATATTGATAGATATCACCTTGATCGATTTCGATGATACGATTTGTAACTTTATCTAAGAAATACCGATCATGGGTAATTAATAATAATGCCCCTTGATAACGGTTTAAATAACTTTGTAACCATTCAACAGATAAAGCATCTAAATGGTTAGTTGGTTCATCCATTAATAACACATCAGGTTCCGATAATAACCCAGACGCTAAGGCAATTCGTTTACGATATCCTCCTGATAAATCTCCAATTTTTGCCTCAAAATCTTCAATACCTAATTGACTTAAAATAATTTTAGCGTTAGTTTCTACATCCCAAGCGTCTAAACTTTCAATTTTTTGCGTAACTTGAGACAAACGGGACATTAAACTATCAGTATCTTGAGAATTATGAGCTAGTTTATGAGAAATTTCCTCATACTCTCTTACTAAGGCCATTTGTTCCCCACAGTCTGCAAAAACTTGTTCTAAAACCGTACAATTTTCGTCTAAATTAGGTTGTTGCGGTAAATAAACAATTTTTGACCCTGAGTTTACCCATAAATCACCCCCATCAATGGGTTCTAATCCTGCTATCATCTTTAATAAAGTAGATTTTCCTGACCCATTTGTGCCAATTAAACCGACTTTATCCCCTTCATCAAGGCTAAAGGTTGCCTCTTTTAAAATCTCTTTAATACCAAAGTCTTTCTTAACTGATCGTAGGGTGAAAATTGTCATCTAGCTAGTCCTTATTTTTCCTGTTTTAATTCTAATAAACCAACCGTTCCCACAAAAAAAGTATAAATACCATATTTGAGAGGATTTTGACCGCCTAATGCGGTATAATAAGCAGCGATTAATGCTTCCACAAAATGGGAACCTAGGGCTACTCGATCTAACCAAAAAATAAATCTCAAGCCATCAGGAATTATCAGTCCCTTATAATGGGCATAGAGGTTCCCTAATTCCCAAATTATCGCACTGGAAATCAGAATAGTAGAAATAAGTTTAATTAGCCTTATAATAAAGGGAGATAAGGGCTTAAGTGAGATAACTTGAGCTAAATTAGAGATCATTCGGCTGACATCAATAATAATTCGATTGCTCATCTATGATAGTCAATTTTCATCAAATTAACCAGCATTTTTTACGCTTCGCCCTGAGTCTTCTCATGGGTTCTCAAAAAAAGTGGTTATCTGAGACAATTGATTGGGAACAGGAAATTGCCCCCTTTGAAACCCTAGACTTTTCTTATTCATCTTATTACACTTTAGGCAATATTACCACTTGCTTAAATCAGGTTAGATTTCAACAAATCATCAGTAAACCCATTTTGTGGATTTATCAAGTAACTGATGCTTGTAAACCAGTCACATCAGAACAAAAACAAAAAAAATATGAATAAAAAAGTCAAAAAACTGGTATAATTGTATAGTGTATTTTTGAGCCTTGTATCCTTAAGTTATCCTTTTGAGTCCCTATGTTCTTTTTATTGGAAGTCGGTACAGAAGAATTACCCGCAGATTTCGTTGATGGAGCGATCGCCCAATGGCAACAACGAATTCCTGTTAGTATCCAAGAGCATTTTTTAGAACCAGACTCCATAAAAGTTTATGGGACACCTCGACGGTTAGCGGTGTTAATTGCTGGACTACCTGAGCAACAAAATGATCGAGATGAAATCATCAAAGGTCCCCCCGCTGCTGCTGCTTTTAAAGACGGTAAACCCACTAAAGCTGCGGAAGGTTTTGCTCGGAAACAAGAAGTAGACTTAAAAGATTTAGAAATTCGCCCCACGGAAAAAGGTGACTTTGTTTTTATTGAAAAGAAAATAAAAGGTAAGGCAACAAAAGAAATTTTACAAGAATTAATTCCTACTTGGATTAATAGCTTAGAAGGCAGACGGTTTATGCGATGGGGTGATGGAGATTTGCGATTTTCTCGCCCGATTCGTTGGTTAGTGACTTTATGTGATGATCAAATTTTACCCCTAGAAATTGTTAATGGAAGCAGCAGTTTAACCAGCGATCGCCTCTCCTATGGTCATCGAATTTTACACCCTGACTCTATCAGTTTAACTCAAGCATCCACTTATGTAAAAACACTACAATCAGCTTATGTGGAAGTTGACCCCAAACAGCGTCAGCAAATTATTGAAAAAGAGCTTAAAACCCTTGGCAAAAAATTAGGCGGAACCCCTGAAATTCCGGCTGATTTATTAACAGAAGTCATTAACTTAGTCGAGTATCCAACTGCTGTTGGTGGCAACTTTGATGAAGAATTTTTAAGTCTACCAACTGAAGTCATCATAACCGTAATGGTGACTCATCAGCGATATTTTGCCGTCAAGAAATCCGACGGCTCACTATTACCTAATTTTATCACAATTTCTAATGGCGATCCCAAAAAATCAAAGATTATTTCCCAAGGCAATGAACGGGTAATTCGGGCCCGTTTAGCTGATGCCCAATTTTTCTATACAGCAGACTGTGATCAACCATTAGAAAGTTATTTACCTCAACTAGAAACTGTCACCTTTCAAGAAGAATTAGGCACTATTTGCGATAAAGTTGATCGCATTATGGATATTGCCCAACAAATTGCAGAACAGTTAGAAATTACTGCAAAGCAACGGGAGGAAATTGAAAGTACCGCCATGTTGTGTAAAGCTGATTTAGTGACGCAGATGGTCTATGAATTTCCCGAATTACAAGGCATCATGGGGCAAAAATACGCCTTAGTAAGTGGGGAATCAGAAGCCGTCGCCCAAGGCATTTTTGAGCATTATTTACCCCGTGGGGCTGATGATATAATGCCCCAATCTTTGACTGGCCAAGTAGTAGGAATTGCTGATCGCTTAGATACTTTAATCAGTATTTTTGGACTGGGAATGATCCCCACAGGATCATCCGATCCCTTTGCCTTAAGACGGGCAGCCAATGCTATTATTAATGTGACCTGGAATGCCCAATTATTAATTAATGTATCTCAATTATTATCCCAAGGTTGTAAGGCATTTGTTACCTCTCATCCTGAAAAGAAATCACCCCTTGAAGCGTTGCAAACCTTCTTTATTCAACGCATTCAAACCCTCTTACAAGATGAATTAGAGATTGATTATGATTTAGTTAATGCTGTCCTCGGAGAAAATGATCTCGACTATACAGAAAGGGCGTTACAAAATTTATTAGATGTCCGCGATCGCGCTCAATTTCTTCAGGAAATTCGTCAAAATGGGATGTTAGATCGGATTTATGAAACGGTGAACCGTTCAACCCGTTTGGCCGCTAAAGGGGACTTAGACTATACTGAATTAGATCCCACTAAAGTCATTCGGCCTCAATTATTTGAAAAGTCCTCAGAACAGGGATTTTATGAAGCGTTAGTTACCTTAGTTCCTAAAACAAAAATTGCCCAATCTGATAGTAATTATCAATTATTAGTGGAAGGTTTAGGGAATATTGCCTCCACAGTGAATCAATTTTTTGATGGAGAAGATAGTGTCTTGGTGATGGATGACAATCCTCAGATCAGACAAAACCGTCTAAATTTGTTGGGAATTCTCCGCAATCATGGGAGAGTTTTAGCAGATTTTGGGGCAGTTGTCAAGGGTTAAAACCTGATATAAATTACCTGTTTAGATCTTAACTTTAGCGGAAATAGGAATAGATTGATGAAAAAATTTCCAGGGATCTAATTCTAGAATTTCAACAATGGAAATGTACCAATCTTGATTATTTTCAGCTTTATTCGTAACGGGAGTCACTAAATTTTTTCTAGACATTTGAGCTATCTCCATGGAGTAAACAAAATCACCTAACATCCTTAATTTATACCTAATTCGATAACTTAACAGTGATGCTATATGACTTAATTTGTAATCTTAATCATCTTATTTCTGGGTTAAGATCACTGACAAATTATCAAAAGCATGAATATGGGTAAAAGTTTCATTCTCCCTGACGCTTACACCCTAAACTGAGATCTTGCACCTAGCTTGAAAACCCCAATTTTTTACCAAATAGTAACGAAGTAATACTTGGTTTAAGTCTTTAAAAATCGGGGTTTTGTAATTTTTTAATCATGGTGCAAGATCTTAGTAAAGGGTTCAGCTATAATGCAAAAAATAGCCTTCGCGGGATTTGTTTATATAAGCTATTATCAATAAACATTTAGGTTAAAAGACTTTTCTAATTCTTCGAGAACAAGATCTGTTATCAATTTAATTCGATAATTACAAGCTTTAGTTTCTGTGGAATTGAAACTGCCATTTTCCCAATATTTATTACTCCCTGCACCACCACCACAAACCCCAAAATAATCACAGGTTTGACGACAGGAATTAACCCCTTTTGTCATATCTTGATAAATTTGTTTGAATTTTTCACTGTTACAAATAGATTCAAAAGTATCAGTTAAAACATTTCCTAAAATAAAATCGCCATAGGGTTCAGTTTTAATAGATAATAATTCAGGGTCAAAAGTTGAAAAGTTGCCGAGATAATCAATATTAACAATACCAAAAGGATGATTCATATCTGTTTTTGCTAGACGTTTATTATCACAAATTAAACCACAAATTGACTCAAATTCTCTTACTTTAAGTTGATCATTGGTTTGCGCTGTTAATTGCCAAAATCGTTGCATAAAATCATAATAACGTTTTTCTGTTCCTGCCTTTTCTAAAGAAGATGTTTGATTAATGCCTTCTATTTCTTCCATATTAAAAGCAACATCAGTAATGCCATTTTTCCAGAAGAAATCAAATATTTCTTCTGCATAATCTAAGGATTCTTGAGTAATAACAGCAATTATATTAAAATAAATCTCATTTTTTTGTAGATAACGAATACCCCTCATCACACTTTCATGACTGCCTAATCCTGTTCGGGTTTGTCGATGAGAATTATGTAAAAAATCTGGGCCATCAATGCTCACACCAACACAGATGTTATGCTGTTTAAATAAATCACACCAGGCTTGATTAATTAGGGTTCCATTGGTTTGAATAGAATGACAAATCGGAATTTGTTGCGGATTATATTTTTGATTAGTAATCTCAATTTTTTTAAAAACTTCTTCATAGAAAGAAATTGGAACTGCTAAGGGTTCCCCTGCGTGCCAACAAATATCAAGATATTCCCCCACAAAAGGACTGGTAAAAAGAGCTTTAAAAATGGGTTCAATCAGATCAAGAGAAAGTTTCTCTTTTAAGTCTCGACTGGGTAAATAACAATAATCGCAATTCAAATTACAAAAAGGTGTGGGTTGAATTACTACTAAACTAATCGGCCCAAATGATGAAAGATCAATCAATTCATTGTTCATTATTTCTCCTATTGATCATGATTACCAACGATTAATAAATCCACCATTTCCCCAGGGACGACGATTGAAAAAACTGCCTCTATCTCCCCAAGGATTACGATTAATAAAACTCCCCCCACCATTACGATTAGCAAAACCTCCTCGATTGGTATCAACCCAAGTTCCTCCACGTCCATCTCCCCAACCTCTTGCCATTAAATCATCTGCTTGATTTTCATCTGATAATTCAATCCCTCTTTCTTGCATAGCTTCTGTTAAGCGAGAAAGACGACTTTCTATGGTTAAATTAGCATTGGGTAAAGTGGAATTTGCCTGAGTAACAGAAGCAGTTAAGGTCGAAACTGCTAAGAGAAATCCAACACAGGTAATTTTAGTCGTCAGTTGCAAAATTCATTTCTCCTTGTAGGAAAGTTACTCTTAAAACTATAGCAAAAAACAGGGCTTTAAATTATCACTAACGGTTAAAAAAGCTACCTCTATCTGTCCAAGGACTCCGATTGACAAAACCGCCACCGCCACCCCCAACATTGGCAAAACCGCCGCTACCGCCACCACGATTAGCAAAACCACCGCCACCGCCAACATTACCAAAGCCGCCACCACCCACGCGATTACCAAAACCTCCGGCTATTTGTTGCCCTCCTTCTTTCCCAAATGTGTCTAAAGATTGAATATCTCGCTGTTGCATCGCTTCTGTAATCCGAGAAAGACGATGCTCAATCTTACCTGTAACACTCTTATTGTTAGACATTTCGGTACTTGCTACTGCGGAAACGCTCACAGTAGCAACGGCTAATAAGAAACCCACAAAAGTAATTTTAGTGGTGATTTGCATAATTTTCTATCCTATGATACAACTCTCTTAAGCACTTTAGCAAAAAAGCTAAGCAAATAATCATGATTGTTAAATTTGTTTACCTTTTGTTTACAGAGTGGCTGAAAACAGTCACAATTATTTTAGGTTTATTTTCTAATCAGTTTAACAGGAGAAACCATGTTTAATAAAGTATCATTAATTGCCTTAAGTTTGCTGGCGATTGTGGCTATACCTAGCCAAAGTTTAGCAGAAACTGTGATTGAAAGGGTAGCGAGAACAGGCACATTAACCGTAGGGGCAAGGGTTGATTTGGTTCCCTATTCCTATGTGAATGAGAAAGAAGAGTTAACGGGTTATTCTATGGATTTAATTGAATTAATTCGGGAACAATTAGAAAAAGATCTCGGAAAAAAAGTTAAACTTAATATTGTGGTAGATGATGAAATTAGTGATCGCATTAAAAGTGTTATTAACGGAGAAGTAGATATTGTTTGTGATACAATTTTTACTTGGCAACGGGATAAATTTGTTGATTTTTCTTTGGCTTATAGTGTATCAGGGATTAAGTTATTAGTCAAGAAGGATAGTAATTTATCTTCCCCGGAATCTTTTAAAGGTAAACGCATTGGTATTGTTAAAAATTCCCTGCGTCAAGAAGCAATTAAAGTCATTGAATCTCAGGTGACAATTGTTAATATTAATAGCTTAGAAGAAGGGTTAAAAGCAGTAGCAGACGGCAAAATTGATGGGTTGGCTTTTGATGGAACTATTTTAGAAGGAATGCGGCAAACATTAGCAAATCCTGATGCTTATAAAGTTGTGCCTAATGAGTCTTATTTTAGGCATGGAATTGCTTGTATGATTCCTGAAAATGATTCGACTTTTTTGAATTTAGTTAACTATACTATTGCGAAAATGATGGATGGCTATCTAACAGGTGATTCTCGTTATGTTGAGATGATTAATAGTTATTTTGGCAAGGATGGTATTGTTACAATTCAACCTGATGTAATTCGTAATTTCTTTGAGATGATGATTATTACTCGTGAGCAAATTCCTCCCAAAGAAATGTCAGCAGAATAGTTCTTTAAACAAAATTTATTTCCATTGACGAAAAGCTTCTTTCCAGGTTTGCCAAATGGAGAGAATTTTGTGTCGTCCTTTTTCAAAGATAGCAGCTAAGATAATTAGCATAATACCTAATCCTAATCCTAACAACCATTTTAGAGGAGCATATTCAACACTTAAGACAATTAATTGATACAAAACTGTGAGTATAAATGTGATAGTCCCCACATAAAGAAAGGCTTTAATTTTTAATCCTAATCCCCAGATTATTGTTCCCAAGCTAATCATTAATGGGATGAATCCAGATGTTTGATAAAATACCAAAACAGTTACGTTGATTATTCCCATACCTAATAGACGTAAAAAGTGACGTTTTCTGGGGTTTAAACCATTTTTAAAACTGATATCAAATTGAGCAATATGAAGAATAAATGAACCAACAACTAAAGCAATCGTGAAATTATTTAGTAACTGATTTTTATAGAGAAAGCGAATAATTGCCCAATCAATAAATACTAAACTAATGTAACTCCAGCGAAGATTATTTTGATTAATTCCGACTTGTAAATAAAAAATTGCCACTAAGAATAAACTTCCATAGGAGATATCCGTTGTTGTAATGAATGCTAATAAAGTCGGAAGTAACAAAGAAACAAGTTTCCAAGGTTGGGCATTCCATCCTAACTTTTTCCAAGGAAAATAATAGATAATCAAAGAAAAAATACCAAAAATGCCAGCATAAGCTGAATCAAAAATACTCAACTCTCTCCAAATTAGACGTATGAATATAAAGGTACTTGTCATATCAATGAACCCAATATATACCCATAAATCTTTAAAGATAAATGTTTGAGATATTCGGGTCATGTTATTCTTATCTCGTCCTTGAATAAACGCATAAAAAGATAAAGTTAGACCAATACAAACATTAATAATATTGAGATCAGGAGTGGCATTTGTTCGGATAAAATTGATGGCTGCTAAAGCAATTACAAAGGTTTTTAAAATAGAGGCGATCGCCCAATGAATATGAGCAATAATTGAAATTTCTTTTAACCTTAAATTCAAAAAAAATTGATATCCTCTGATCCTAAAAATCCAGCTAGAAACACGGTAAACTAAAGCGATAATTGCCGTTACTAATACAATTAACAATAAACCATTTAATAAATTAATTTCTATCTCTTTTATCACCCCATAAATCAACCATTCATAAACTCCAACTGTGAGTAAACTAAAAGAGAGATAACTATAGATTTTTTGTTGAGGAAAACGACAACCAACTCCAACCCCAATTAAGGCAGCTACAATCGTTATTAATCCTGTATAGTAACTAAAATAATTCAGTCGCCAAAGAATTGAAAATATAGCAAAAAATAGGGGTAATAACTGAAAGCTTATAATCGAGGATAAGCTAGGAAATTTATAGATTAACTTCTGAGTTATAATCAAGGTTAATCCAGCAATAATAAGATTAATAATACTAATTTTAAACCAAGCAAATTCTCCCAATAAAATACTATGAATAATTAAAAGTTCTAAAGCCCAATTTATCCCAAAAATTGCCCAATTATTCAGATTTTTTCCATAACGAAAAATAATCATGATGATAATAATAAAAGGTGCAATAAGATGTTGCCAAGTGGAAATAATGAGGGTGTGACTATCAAAGATAATCAAAAATCCAATTAAACTAAAGCGAAATAAAAGAACAAGACAGGCAAGAATTCCCCAACTATTGGTTGCTTTTGTATAAATAATTGCTAGGGGATGATGAAACCTTTGTAACCAACGACTTAACCCCCAAAGTGCCATTAAAAGAAATCCATCATCTAAAATAGTACCAGGAAAATCAAGGAATTCTATTAGGCTTCCTTCAAAAGTTTCCCATAAGCTAAAAATTCCTAGACTAATGGTAAAACCAATTTGAATTCTCGCGGCAAATGGATTAAGAAAAAAGCAACTATTGACTAACATTAAAACTGCTCCAATACCTAAACCAATTAATCTAATGTAAGGTTGCCAAAGGGTTAGAGATTGGGCTAAAATCAAGGAATAAGTGCTTAAAAATGCTGATCTTCTTCGCTTTTTATATCCTTTAAAATTAGTGATAGCAACACCAGTTAAAGCTAGGGGAGTAAGAAACCACCATAAAACCACAGGTTGAGAGGTTCCAGTATTCAGAAACTTTTCAATATTTGGCCATAATAAAACATAACTTAATCCCCCTAAAATCAAGCCTAAATAGTGACTACTACTTCGATAAATTTTCAACCTAGGAATATTAAGATTAGCAATTGTCCATAACAAACACATTAATCCTAAGAAAACTTGTGACCATTGGGTTGTAGAAAGTCCAGGAAAACGCCAATAAATAAAGGCACAAATGCCTAGAATTCCACAAATATTTGTGATATAAATTAAGATAAATCTGATCGGACTAGGGTTACGACTGAGATAAATTAGTGTTGCTGTAGATAATAATAAATCAAGCGATCGCCATAAAGGATTAACAAAAGCAATTCCCGATAAAACAATGGTCATAATGAGAATTAAGTAATCTCCAAATTGCCCAACTTTAGGCTGTGATTGACGATAAATCCACTGGGTAAAAATAGCAAAAATAACAATATAAGGAAAGAAAATAATACTATAAATAGAGGAAACAAACTCAACCGTATTAGAGACATGAGCAGCCCATTCTAGCATCTGTTGGCGCAAGACTAAAGGCCATAATCTATCTAATAAAAATAGTCCTTGTAACCCAATCATAAAAATAGCAAATAAATCCCGTCGTCGCCAATCTCGACGTAATCTTTGACTAAAAAAATGTATCCCTAAACCAGTCACAATAGTAGCTTGCCAAGGCCATGATTCTTTTATTCCTGCTAACCAACCACAAAATAGTAAAATTATGCCAATGACTTCTAAAAATGGCGTTAAACTTTGCTTAACTCGCGGTTGTTTTCGTTGTAATAACCAGCCCAAAATACCAATTCCTAAGCTCAATTCTTTAACAGGAAGATGGGTAATAAAAATGCCTCGCCATAGTAAAATAAAAAGATTGTAAACAATAAAACCCTTTTCTAAATCTAAGGAATAACGAGTCACAGTATGGGGAATTCTCAAAAACCTTAAAATTAAAACCGTTGTCAAGATGGCACTGTAAATGGCTAATAAAGGAAAATTAGTAAAATTCCATCCCCAATTTAAACAACTTAGGATTAAAATATTAATAAAAATTAGCCAGCGATGATGCCGTTTACTGTAAGCAAAAAGAATACTAATTAAACTACCAGAAGCAATTATACTGAGAACTAATTCTCCCCAATTATCCCCTAATTGTAAGCTATCCATAGCCCAAAAATTAATAGGAATGAGTAACCAAGCTATGGCAGTTAAGGTTTTAGAAGTTAACCTTAAATGATGTTTTTGAATTGTCAAATATCCCATCCCCCAAAAGCTCAGGGTATATGCCCATAACACGGCATATTGTAAAAAGTTAGGTAAATTTTGCCATTGGTTTGCTGCTAATAAACCGGAGGAGGTGACAACAAGAAATACTCCTAAAAATAGCAACCAACGGACACTTAATTCCTCTTTAAATCCTTGTCCTATTTGTTTGATAAAATGACTAAATTTTTGAATAGGTGCAGTTGCTGCGGAGAGAATTGCTTGGGGAGTGAAAGAAAGGGAAGTAACCTCTACTATTTTTCTGTCTTCCCTGTTGGTTAATATAGCAGATTCAGGCAAAGAACAACATAAATGAGTCTCACAAATTTCTTTGACTTGTTGCTCACTAATTAATTCTAATTGTAACCAGTGATCTAACCCTTGAAGAAATACTGGGTTAGTTGTATCAATACTTATTTTTAGATGTTTTTGCTGGGATGAAGGATCAAAAGTCATAGGAATAAAAAGATTAATCAAGCAACAACCGACTGCCTTTTTTATGATCAATTTAGTGAGGACAGCCTTTTCTAATTTTAGGGAACACCGAAAAAGGGAATAAATTAAGAAACTTAATCAAGGTATAACCTTTTAATCTTACAGGGATTAAGATCTTGATTAAATCCCAATCATGACAGAAAGTTGTAATTTTCCTAAAGTTTAAAGCTTTATTCATTATTTATTGCTACAAAGGATAGGATTAACCCTTATGGAATATGGCTTTCAAAGGCCGAAAAATTCTATGACCACTATGGATCAAAATCCTGAGAACCCCCGATTAAAAGCAAGTGCAGAAAAACAACGTCTTCAGTCCGTCCGTAATGGTTTCCCTTGGAAAAAATGGGGCCCTTACCTAAGTGAAAGACAATGGGGAACTGTACGAGAAGATTATAGTGATAATGGTGATGCTTGGAATTATTTTACCCATGATCAAGCGCGATCACGTGCTTATCGTTGGGGAGAAGATGGACTAGGAGGTATTAGCGATGATCACCAGGTTCTTTGTTTTGCTTTAGCTTTATGGAATGGCAATGATCCTATTCTCAAAGAAAGACTATTTGGGTTAACAAATAGTGAAGGAAATCATGGAGAAGATGTCAAAGAATATTACTTTTATCTTGACAGCACCCCGACTCATTCTTACATGAAGTATCTCTACAAATATCCCCAAGCAGAGTATCCTTATGAAGATTTAATCAAAACTAATCAACAACGCAGTAAGGATGAGTTAGAGTACGAATTACTCGACACAGGAATTTTTGACGAAAATCGTTATTTTGATGTCTTTGTGGAATATGCTAAAGACAATACCGAAGATATTTTAATTAAAATTAGTGTTGCTAATCGAGGGCCAGAAGCAGCAGACATTCACTTATTGCCTACTTTGTGGTTTCGGAATACTTGGTCTTGGGCTGATGGGGGAGCAAAACCCATTATCCAAAAAGTCGGAGATCGGGTGATCCAAACTCATCATACCGATCCATTATTTCAAAAATTAGTGAGTGATTATTATCTCTATTGTGACCGAACCGTTCCCCTCTTATTCACCGACAACGAAACTAATAATGCCCATTTATTCGGTGTGCCAAATCCCAGTTACTACGTCAAAGATGGCATCAATAACTACGTCGTTCATGGACAACGGGAAGGAGTAAACCCCGCTCAAACAGGAACAAAATGCTCTCCCCATTATCACCTAACCGTAGGGGCGGGCGCAACGGAAGTGATCTGTTTACGTCTGACGAAAACTGCCCCTAGGGAAATCGGTGAACCTTTTGCTACCTTTGAGACAACCTTTCAGGCCCGTTTGCAGGAAGCAGATGCTTTCTATGATTCTGTGACCCCCCCTGCTATTAAAGCTGATAGCGATCGCGTCAATGTCATGCGTCAAGCTTTAGCGGGGATGTTGTGGACAAAACAATACTTCTATTATGACGTAGATAAATGGCTAGAGGAGCATAATATTAACCCATTATTGGGGCCAGAACAACGAAGCAAGATCCGCAACGGTGAATGGTTCCATATGCACAGCGATGATATTATTTCCATGCCCGACAAATGGGAATATCCCTGGTTTGCGGCCTGGGATCTAGCTTTTCATATGTTGCCTTTGTCGAGCATTGACTCAGACTTTGCCAAAGAACAGTTAGATTTAATGTTACGCAACGACTATCTACACCCTAATGGTCAGATTCCGGCTTATGAATGGAATTTTGGCGATGTTAACCCTCCCGTTCATGCCTATGCCACCATGCAAATTTATTTAATGGACAAGGCCCGCAATTTTGGACAAGGGGATCTCGATTTTCTCAAGTATGCCTTCTCTAAATTGCTGGTAAACTTTACCTGGTGGGTTAACCGCAAAGATAGTGACGGGAACAACGCCTTTGAAGGAGGCTTTTTAGGATTAGATAATATTGGGGTCTTTGACCGAAGTGCGCCCTTACCCACAGGTGGCAGTTTAGAACAAGCAGACGGAACCGCTTGGATGGTCTTTTTCAGTCAACAGATGTTACGCATTGCTGTAGAACTAGCTGTCCATGATCCTCTTTATGAGGAGTTTGTCAGTAAGTTCTTTGAGCATACCATGTGGATTGCCGGGGCGATGGATCGCATCGGAGAAAACCAAGATGAAATGTGGGACGAAGAAGACGGGTTCTTCTACGATGTTTTGAAATTGCCTGATGGAACAGCCATGCGTCTGAAAGTGCGATCGCTAGTTGGACTCTTACCCTTAGCGGCCGTGGCTATTTTTAATGAGGATGATATCGCCAAATTACCCAACTTTTATAAGCGGGCCCAAGCTTTTTGGAGTCGTCATTTTGATCTGATCGAGAATATACACATCCCTGATGAAAAAGGGGCAGCCGGTCGCTATATGCTGTCAGTGTTTACTGAGGAGAAACTGCGTAAGGTTTTGTCACGAATGCTGGATGAAAACGAGTTTTTCAGTCCCTATGGCATTCGTTCTCTGTCTCGCTATCATGCCGATAATCCCTTTATCTTTCACCATGCAGGGGAAGAATTTCGGGTAGATTATGTACCAGGAGATTCTAATACAGGGATGTTTGGGGGTAACTCTAACTGGCGTGGCCCGGTGTGGATGCCCGTTAATATGTTATTTGTGGCTTCGTTGCGGCGACTTTATTCCTTTTATGGTGATGACTTCAAGGTAGAATGTCCCACCGGATCTGGACAGTATATGACCTTATTTGAAGTAGCACGGGAACTGGCCGAACGACTGATCAGCCTATTCTTAAAAGATAGCAATGGCAAGCGTCCCATAAATGGGGCCTCTGACAAATTCCAAAATGATCCCTATTGGAAAGATTTGATCCTATTCTACGAATATTTTCATGGGGACAGTGGGGCAGGTATTGGGGCGAGTCACCAAACAGGTTGGACGGGTGGTATCGCTACCATTATCCAAGTAACAGGAATTTTGACTGATGAAGTGGCAGAAGAACTCCTATCTAGTTCTGATGTAGAACTTGAGGCCATGAGGAAGTATCTCAATAAGAAATAAACCCCTACGGGGTCAACGGCCGTTGACCCCTAAATCTGTAGGGTGGGCATTGCCCACCCTCTAGAACCCTGTTTTCTTTAAAAACGGATAATTAAATTATGCCTAACAATCTTCATCCTTCTCTTTATCAAATTAATACCCGTGTTTGGCTAAATCAACTCTCTCGCCAACTCGGCCGTCAAGCTACCTTAGATGATATCCCAGATACAGAACTTGATCGCTTGGCTAATTTAGGGTTTGATTGGGTTTATTTCCTCGGTGTTTGGCAAACGGGAGAAGTGGCCCGTCAAGTTTCTCGTACTAACCCGCAATGGTTAGCGGAATATCAAGAACTTTTACACGACTTACACGAAGATGATATCCCTGGGTCGGGTTTTGCGATTACAGGTTATAACTTAAATCCCAGTTTAGGGGAACCAGAGTCATTAATTCGTCTGGGCGATCGCCTACATCAACGGGGCCTCAAGTTGATGTTAGATTTTGTTCCTAACCATACGGCCCCTGATCATCATTGGGTTCATTCCTATCCTGATTATTATATTGCTGGTGACGAAATTTTACTGGCTGAGCAACCTCAAAATTATATTAAAATAGACTCTCCCAACGGGTCGAGAATTCTTGCTTATGGTCGTGATCCCTATTTTGATGGTTGGCCGGACACCCTACAACTCAATTATGGCAATTCAGACCTACAAACGACCCTAATCAATGAATTATTAACCATTGGTCAATGGTGTGATGGGTTACGCTGTGATATGGCTATGTTAGTCTTACCAGAAATTTTTGAGAGAACTTGGGGCATTCCCACCGAACCTTTTTGGCCCAAAGCGATACCCCAGGTACGGCAAAAAAATCCTGATTTTGTCTTTATGGCCGAGGTTTACTGGGATCTGGAATGGACTTTGCAACAACAAGGGTTTGATTATACTTACGATAAACGATTGTACGATCGCCTGAGAGATCAGTCTCCCCGTCCGGTTCGGGAACATTTTTGCGCCGATCTTGATTATCAGAGTAAATCCGCCCGTTTTTTGGAAAATCATGATGAACCTCGGGCCGCAGGAACGTTTGCTCCTGATGTTCATCAAGCGGCAGCAGTTTTAACCCATTTTTGTCCAGGGTTGCGCTTTTTCCATCATGGACAGTTAGAGGGATGGACAAAAAAAATATCGGTACATTTGGGACGAGGGCCAGAACAACCCCATCATCCTGAATTACAAGGGTTTTACCGCCAACTCCTTGAAGGGTTGCGCTTAAATGCAGTTCGGGAGGGAGAATGGGAATTATTGCAATGTCAACCGGCCTGGGGGGATAATTGGACTTGGGATTGTTTTATTGCCTATAGTTGGCAAGAAAATCAGGGCGAACGGGTGATTATCTTGGTTAATTATGCCCCAAATCAAAGTCAATGTTATTTATCCTTTCCTTGGTCAGATTTAGCGGGTCAAAAGGTACAACTTCAGGACATAATGAGTCCTAGCAGTTACGAAGTTGATGGCCATAATTCACTTTATCTGGATTTTTCCCCCTGGCAATACCAAGTTCTGAAATTGGTTTAATCAGTTTTTTGTAGGGATAATTTATGAATTACCCCTACATATTTTCATTAATAAGCTAAGGCTAAACCATCGGCCCTAGGTTCTGATGCAGCAATAAAAACGCCCTCATTTTTTAAGATTATTTGACCCTTACCAAACATGGTTTCAGGGGATAATTGAATCTCATGGCCCCGTTGTCGTAATCCTGCTACGATTTCCGAGGGTACACCCCTTTCTAAAAGTACCCTATTTCCCTCTAAAAATTGCCATCTAGGGGCATCTAAGGCAGCTTGAGGATTCATTTGATAATCAGTTAAATTGACGACCATTTGCGTGTGTCCTTGGGGTTGCATGGGGCCGCCCATCACTCCAAACGGCCCCAAAGGTTGATGATCTTGGGTTAAAAATCCAGGGATAATAGTATGAAACGGACGCTTATTAGGGGCAATTTGATTTGGATGACCTGTTTCTAAGGTAAATCCCGATCCCCGATTATGTAAAGCAATGCCTGTTTCTGGAATCAAAATTCCACTGCCAAACCCATCATAATTAGACTGAATAAAAGATACCATTAAATCTTGATCTGCGGTACATAAATAGACAGTTCCCCCTTGAGGAATACCAGGATTTGCTAAGGAAATTGCTTGAGAAGTAATTAAATTTTGACGTTGTTTTGCATAAATTTTATCTAATAATTGTTCTTTAGAAACTCTCATATAATCTGGATCACTAACATGACAATAAACATCAGCAAAGGCCAATTTCATCGCTTCAATTTGATAGTGAAAGCTTTCTATAGAATCACGAGGATAGCTTTCTAAGTTTAATCCTTCCAAAATATTAAGAGCCATTAAAGTCGCAATTCCTTGCGTATTGGGGGGCATTTCCCAGACTTCCAATTGTTTATATTTAGTGTAAATTGGCTCAACCCATAAAGGTTGATGATTGTTGAGATCAGCTATGTTTAAATATCCACCTGTATCTGCGGAAAAATTGCTAATTTTTTGCGCTAAATTTCCTTGATAAAAACTTTCTCCTCCGGTTTTAGCAATCTCTTTTAAAGTTTCTGCATGAAACAAACTTCCCCAGATTTCTCCCGTTTTTGGGGCCCTATTGTTAGGAAAGAAAACATTTTTAAAAGGTTGAAATTCAGAGGATTTTTGAGACAAATAAACTGCTGCTTTGCGTCGCCAAATTTCTGCGGTTACGGGAGAAACAGGAAACCCTTTTTCTGCATAACGAATAGCTGGACTAAATAACTGTTTAAAAGACAATTTTCCCCAACGTTTCCATAATTGATACCAAGCAGAAACGGCCCCAGGAACTGTTACCGTTAACCATCCTAATTGGGGCATTTCTTTGAAGGAAGAATAAGCATCTAAAGATAAATTTTGAGGGCTTTTTCCTGACCCATTTAGTCCCTGTAATTTTCCATCCCAAACTAAGGCAAAAGCATCAGAACCAATACCATTAGAAGTCGGTTCTACAACTGTTAAAGTAATGGCAGTTGCTACAGCAGCATCCACCGCATTACCTCCTAATTGAAACATTTCAATTCCTGCCAAAGTTGCTAAAGGTTGACTGGTAGAAACAGCACAATTTTTGCCTAAAATAACGCGTCTTTGGGAAGGATAAGGGTAAGAATTCAAATCAAAGGGCATAATATACTACTAGATAAAATCCTTAATTATTTTAAACCACTTTGTTCTAATGCTTCTGTTAATAATTCTTCTAATTGTAATAAATTAGCCCAATTAGTTAAATATGCAAAATCAAGATTATCTTGTTGAATTTTTAAAACCCCTAATACATCGCGCCACTGTTTTTGTGATTCACTTTTTGCGAGATTATACCAAAAAAGTTTTTGTAAGATAATATCTTCAGGAGAATAGATATAAACTCCTTGATTTAATTGAGGATCGACAGGATAAAATTGACGGCGTTTCATTTTCGATTGAGAAAAAGCTGTATTATCCATCACAAATAAATCAGCCTTTTCAATGGATAATAAATGAATAATATTAAAAGATGTTTTATTTTGAATTGCTTCAATCACAGCAGATTCACTAATATAAAAATCAGATCCCATTGCTTGAATAAGAGGAGTCACTTGGGATAAAGATAAATCAATCACTAAATCTAAATCTTGGGTAGCACGACTTTCTCCAAGCAAGGAACTGGCAACAGATCCACCTATTAAATAAGGAATGTCTAAACCAACTAAAATATCTGCAATTTTTTGAGCCAAACTAAGAGGATCTTCAATCATAAATCCTGAAATATCATTAACCTTATTTAAAATAGTAATCCATTTTTCTCCTAAAGTCCTCTTAATATATTCTTCCCTGATTTTATTGATGCTTGCTTCAGGATACTGTGACTTTATCCCCTTTAACACTATATTTCTAATCGACTGATTAAACTTACAAAATCTGTCTTTTTTTTGATAAGGCTTTAATTGCTGCAAAAGCTCAAATAAAATCAGATCCGCTTCTTGGCTAGTATCAAAAGATTGAGATTTATATTTATTATTGTTGTAGGGAGAAGGAAGTTTGACCATAAATTAATTATTACAGATCTATGATGGTTTTGGGGCAAGAACAGAGGCATTGTCTCTACAATTGTTATCGTTACATAAATAAATTTTGTAATCCCTAGGCTAAAATGATCCTGTGTCAACTCCCATAATTATCAATGCTTTCTCAAATAAAAGACCTCGCAGAAAACCTGTTTCCTAGACTGATAGAAATTCGTCGTCATCTTCATTCCCACCCCGAATTAAGCGGCCAAGAATACCAAACAGCAGCTTATGTCGCGGGGGTACTTTCTTCTTGTGGTATTCATGTTAAAGAAGCAGTGGGAAAGACGGGAGTCGTCGGGAATTTAGAAGGAAATGGCACCATATCTGAGATTTTGGCTATTCGCACGGATATGGACGCTTTACCCATTGAGGAACACACAAAACTCGAATTTGCTTCCCGTAAACCTGGCATTATGCACGCCTGTGGCCACGATGTCCATACAACTCTTGGCCTCGGAACTGCCATGATTTTATCTCAGTTGCGAGAAGAATTGCCAGGGAACATTCGCTTTCTCTTTCAACCCGCCGAAGAAATTGCCCAGGGCGCAAGCTGGATGGTGCAAGACGGGGCGATGCGAGACGTTAAGGCTATTTTTGGGGTTCATGTCTTTCCGTCCCTTCCTGCCCGTTCTGTGGGCATTCGCTACGGGGCCTTAACTGCGGCTGCTGATGACATCGAAATTTTTATTCAAGGAGAGTCTGGCCACGGGGCCCGTCCCCATGAAGCGATCGATGCGATCTGGATCGCCTCTCAAGTTATTACCACCTTACAACAAGCCATTAGTCGCACTCAAAACCCTCTGCGTCCCCTCGTGTTAAGTATTGGACAAATTAATGGCGGCCGGGCCCCCAATGTGATCGCCGATCAGGTGAGAATGGCCGGAACTGTGCGATCGCTGCATCCTGATACCCATGCTAACTTACCTCAGTGGATCGAGGGCATTATTTCTAATGTTTGTAATACTTATAATGCTAAGTATGAAATGAATTATCGTCGGGGAGTTCCTTCGGTTCAAAATGACCTTCTTTTAACGCAAATTTTGGAAAGTGCCAGTCGGGAAGCTTGGGGAAATGATCGCGTTGAAATTCTTCCTGAACCCTCTTTAGGGGCTGAAGATTTTGCTTTATATTTACAACAAGCCCCAGGCAGTATGTTCCGTTTAGGGGTGGGTTCTCCTAATAAGTTAAATTATCCTTTGCATCATCCTTTATTTGAAGTTGACGAATCTGCTATCCTTACAGGGGTTGTTACTTTAGCCTATAGTGCTTATAAGTATTGGCAAAAAGATAATAGTTAATAAAATATGTTTTCGCTTACCCCTGTGCTTGCCCTTAAATTGTTGTAATCACAGACTTTTTAAGGGAAGACTTTAACAATAATCCATATTCAATACCTTCAACTACTGCTTGATAAGAAGCCTCTAAAATATTAGGAGAAACCCCCACCGTTGTCCAGCGTTCCTGACTATTACTAGACTCAATTAAAACACGAGTATTGGCAGAAGTTCCGGCCCCTCCGTCTAAAATTCTTACCTTATAATCAGTGAGATGAAACTGAGCAATTTCAGGATAAAAATTGACTAAAGCCTTCCTTAAAGCACTATCTAAAGCAGAAACTGGCCCATTACCCTCTGCAACCTCTAATCTATCCTCTCCATTCACCGTTAATTTAATCGTGGCTAAGGCGTTACTATAGGGCATTCCTTCCCCATATAACATATCACAATGAACCTGAAAACCTTTTAATTGAAATAAGGTTTTTCGCTGTCCTAAAGCTTGACGCATTAACAATTCAAAACTAGCTTCTGCCGCCTCAAATTGATAGCCTTTATGTTCTAATTCCTTCAATTTTTCTAAAATATAACGGCAAGCAATATCATCTTTAGTTAACTCAATACCAAAGGCTTTGGCCTTTGATAACACATTACTTAACCCCGACTGTTCCGAGATTACAATGCGTCGTTCATTCCCAATTTCTTCCGGCTTAATATGTTCATAAGTTAGGGGATTTTTCTGGACTGCTGACACATGAATTCCCCCTTTATGGGCAAAGGCAGAACGCCCAACAAACGGCGCATGATCATCAGGGGCTAAATTAACCATTTCACTAATTAAACGGCTAGTTTTTGTTAATTGGGTTAACTGATTTTCACCTAAACATTCATAGCCCATTTTTAATTGTAAATTGGGAATTAATGTACATAAATTCGCATTGCCGCAGCGTTCCCCATAACCGTTGATAGTTCCCTGTACCATTCTCACCCCTTCAACCACCCCCGCTAACCCGTTGGCCACGGCAGTTCCCGAATCATTATGAGTATGAATGCCCAATTGCGGCCCCTCTGTATCCGGTTCAATTTCTAAGGCAACCACCACATCCTGAACAATACGGCTAACATCATGGGGTAAGGTTCCCCCATTCGTATCACACAAGACTAACCATTCTGCCCCTGCTGCTTTCGCTGTTTTGAGGGTTTCTAGGGCATAATCAGGGTTATTGACATAGCCATCAAACCAATGTTCCGCATCATAAATCACCCGTCTTCCCTGACTGCGAAGATACTCAATTGTATCTCCGATCATCTTTAAATTCTCCTCTAGGCTGGTCTTCAGACTCTCTGTAACGTGGAGATCCCAAGATTTGCCAAAAATTGTCACCCAACGGGTTCCCGCCGCTAAAATCGCCTTTAATAGTTGATCCTCTGCGGCCAATTTATTAGGACGACGGGTAGAACAAAAGGCCACCACTTCCGCTTGGGTAAGGGGTTCTTCTTGTAACTTCCAGAAAAATTGTACATCCTTGGGGTTAGCTCCCGGCCATCCCCCTTCAATAAAAGGAACCCCCATTTTATCCAATTGACGGGCAATTTTTAGCTTATCTTCTAAGGATAAGGAAATCCCTTCCCGTTGGGCCCCATCTCTGAGGGTGGTATCGTATAGCCAAATGCGGTTAGCTGTCCCCATAGGATTATTTGTGTTCTTGAGTTAACGGATAATTGAAGCATTGGCGATCGCTTTCTTCAGGGTTTTTGACGGCGATCGCAAAGCACTCCACCCTATCATAATAGAGCCAAACCTATCCCCCTCTGAAATTTTAAGATTAAATTGTTAGGAGGTTAAAATACAAATAAGTCCTCTTAACATTATTGGGCGAAAAGCAGCTACTAAACAATGACGTATCAAAAAATATTAGTGCCTTTATCCCATGTAGATGAAAGCGAAAAAGTCTTTACTCAAGCCTTAAACATGGCGAAACAAGACAACAGCACCTTAAAACTCTTTCACTGCATACCTTCCGACATTTATATTACCCCCTATGGAACCTTTACCACCAGCCAATTAACCACCCTGCTACCCCAATGGCAAAAAGGGCTAGAAACAGAGCAACAAAGAGTCGTAGAATGGTTAACAGACTATGCTCAACAAGGCTCAGCGCAGGGTATTTCTGTGGAGTGGGATTGGAAAATTGGCGATCCCAGTACCTCCATTGTGCAAATAGCCAAAACTTGGGAAGCAGATCTGATTATGATGGGACGTAGAGGCTTAACCGGATTATCAGAAATGTTACTGGGCAGTGTGAGCAATTATGTGGTTCATCATGTTCCTTGCTCCATCTTACTGATCAAATAACCCTTGCCTTCGAGAATTCCCTGGTCAAACCTTCCTGAGAAACGTTAACATAAGTTAACAACCGTTATAAGTATAGAGAAAGTCTGACTTCTGACGAATGCTATAACTCCATCTTCACCTTCAGTAAATTTTAAAGAGGCCGAAAGCGTGAACAAAAATAACAAAAAATGGCGAAATGCCGGACTATACGCACTCCTGTTGATTGTGGTATTAGCCCTAGCATCAGCCTTCCTAGATAACAATAACTCCCAAAGTCGAGAAAGTTTAAGCTATAGCGAGTTTATTAACCGAGTAGAAAGCCATAAAATTGATCGGGTAACTTTAAGCGCAGATAGAACCCAAGCAAGAGTGCCTAACCCCAGTGGTGGCGCACCTTTACTGGTTAACTTGCCCCCTAATGATACTGAATTAATCAATATTTTGTCGAAAAATCGGGTAGACATCGCTGTACAACCCCAAAATGATGAAGGAATTTGGTTCCGCGTCGCCAGTAGCCTATTCTTGCCTATTCTGCTTCTGGTCGGATTATTCTTCCTGTTGCGACGGGCCCAAAATGGCCCTGGTTCCCAAGCGATGAACTTTGGTAAGTCCAAAGCGCGGGTACAAATGGAACCCCAAACCCAAGTAACCTTTGGGGACGTGGCCGGTATTGAACAGGCAAAATTAGAACTGACTGAAGTGGTAGACTTCCTCAAAAATGCCGATCGCTTTACTGCTATTGGTGCCAAAATTCCTAAAGGGGTTTTATTAGTGGGCCCTCCTGGAACCGGAAAAACCCTCTTAGCGCGGGCCGTAGCAGGAGAAGCAGGTGTTCCTTTCTTCAGCATCTCTGGATCTGAATTTGTGGAAATGTTCGTCGGGGTTGGTGCATCTCGCGTTCGTGACTTATTTGAACAGGCCAAAACTAACGCCCCTTGTATTGTCTTTATTGATGAGATCGACGCAGTAGGCCGTCAACGGGGGGCCGGTTTAGGGGGAGGTAACGATGAACGAGAACAAACCCTCAACCAACTGTTAACGGAAATGGACGGGTTTGAAGGTAATACGGGTGTGATAATTATCGCCGCTACCAACCGCCCTGATGTCTTAGACTCGGCCTTATTGCGTCCCGGCCGTTTTGACCGTCAAGTGGTGGTTGATCGTCCTGACTACGCGGGCCGTCAAGAAATTCTCAAAGTTCATGCCCGTGGGAAAACCTTATCTAAAGATGTTGACCTCGATAAAATTGCCCGTCGGACTCCTGGGTTTACCGGAGCAGACTTATCTAACCTGTTAAATGAAGCTGCTATTTTAGCCGCCCGTCGTAATTTAACCGAAATCTCTATGGATGAGGTCAATGATGCCATTGATCGCGTTTTAGCAGGGCCTGAGAAGAAAAATCGGGTCATGAGTGAGAAACGCAAAACTTTAGTGGCGTTTCATGAAGCAGGCCACGCTTTAGTTGGTGCTTTAATGCCTGACTATGATCCAGTACAGAAAATCAGTATTATTCCTCGCGGCCGGGCCGGTGGGTTAACCTGGTTTACTCCCAGTGAAGATCGGATGGAGTCTGGGTTATATTCTCGCTCTTACCTGCAAAATCAAATGGCTGTGGCCTTGGGTGGCCGGGTTGCTGAAGAAATCATCTTTGGTGAGGAAGAAGTGACCACAGGGGCTTCTAATGACTTGCAACAGGTGGCGCGAGTGGCCCGTCAGATGGTGACGCGGTTTGGTATGAGCGATCGCTTGGGCCCTGTTGCCTTGGGCCGACAAGGTGGCAGCGTTTTCTTAGGTCGAGATATTGCTTCTGATCGGGATTTTTCTGATGAGACTGCCTCCACTATTGATGAGGAAGTGCGTCAACTGGTTGATACTGCTTATCAACGGGCTAAAGATGTGTTACTTAATAACCGTCATATCTTGGATAAATTAGCGGAAATGTTGGTAGAAAAAGAAACCGTAGATTCAGATGAGTTGCAAGAAGTTTTAAGCAGCAATGAAGTGAAAATGGCTAGTATTGCCTAGGGTTTTTACTTATTAAATATTTGAGCAGCACCTTGAAAAAGTGCTGCTTTTTTGTTGGAGAATTTATTTCAACTTTGTTATAATTAACAAGTCTTGTAAAGCTGATTTAGAGGAGCCAATATACCTGATTCTAACAGCAGCTTCTCATGTTACAATTGTACCTACTTTGGCAGCCTCATGAAACGTCCACTGAATATGATAAATAGATTATTTACTATTGGCCATTCTAACTTAGACATAGAATCTTTCACGTCCTTACTTACTCAATATAATGTAACAGCATTGGCAGATGTACGCTCATCCCCCTATAGTCGATATCTACCACACTTTAATCAAGATAACCTGAAAAGAACGTTACTAGATTCAGGCATTAAGTATGTTTTTTTGGGACAAGAATTAGGGGCTAGACCAAAGGATCAAAACTGTTATATTGAAGGTAAAGCAGTTTATGAGGAAATTGCCAAAACTCAGCTATTTTCTCAAGGTATTGACCGTGTGTTCAAGGGTTCTCAATCTTACAATATTGCTTTAATGTGTGCCGAAAAAGATCCGATTACTTGTCATCGAGCTATTTTGGTTTGTCAACATTTAAAATCCTTTCCTATAGAAATTAATCATATTTTACAGGATGGAAAAATAGAATCCCATCAGCAATTAGAAAGTAGATTATTAAACATTCATAATTTAGGACAATCAGACAGAGAGCAACTGGTACAATTAAGTTTATTTGATAGTTTACCTGCTCAGATTCCTTGTCAAACCTTATCCCTAGAAGATTCTTTAAAAGAAGCTTACAGACGACAAGGAAATAAAATTGCTTATGTAGAGAAAACCCATGAATAACACAATTAATTTATCGACAATTGGCTTTACAAAAAAAACAGCTAAAGAATTTTTTGAATTGTTACAAAAAGCAAAAGTTAAACGAATTATTGATACTCGACTGAATAACATTTCACAATTAGCGGGATTTGCTAAACGTAACGACTTACAATATTTTCTCAAAGAAATTGCCAATATTGATTATATTCATCTGCTAGATTTATCACCGACTCAAGAGATTTTAGATGACTACAAAAAGAAGAAAGGAGAATGGTCAATTTATGAACAAAAATTTAGAGAATTAATGGTCAAAAGAGAAATAGAAAAAAAACTTGATCCTGATTTACTCCAAGATAGTTGTCTATTATGTAGTGAAGCGAAACCTCATTATTGTCATCGTCGTTTAGTTGCAGAATATCTGAGAGATCACTGGGGAAATATTAATATTTATCATCTTTAAGCAGAATAAACTCCAATAATTCTGTAAATTTTGCTGACTATTTGGGAATTATAAGACTATACTCTAGTTGAATAATCTTAACCATGACTCAGATTATTTGTTTAGCAAATTCACGGAAACATGAGGAACGTTGTATTGCTGGTATTAATCCCCAAACAGGTCGCTGGATTCGTCCAATTTATTCCCAATACCCTGATGATGGTCGTGTTCCCCAAGAAATCCGCTTCATTAATGGGGAAGAACCTAAAATACTCGATCTTTTAGACATTCCTCTAGAAAATACAGGAAACGATTTTGGATTTGAGTCGGAAAATCTCAATATTTCGTCTGGAAAATGGCAAAGACTGAATTCTATACCAGCATCGGATCTGATTCAATATTGTTCTGATACACCCTACATTCTACATAATTTATCGAAGTATGTTAATGTCTCTTATTTACAACAGCTTCCTTTTCAAAAACGATGTACCCTTCAGTTAGTTTATGCACTAAGAGTTATTCTTAAAAAAGAGATAAGAAGTACAGGAATAAAGTGGAAAGGTTCGTTGATAACCAAACGGGGTCAACAATTAACCGAGGCTGCTATTACTGATCCTGAATTTGCCAAAAAATTAGATAATGGCTATCTTCCTATCAATCCTTGTCTTGTTACAGTTAGTGTTAGTATGCCTCATCGTCCTTCAAATTGGGAGGGTGATGATCCCTGTTGGAAATTGATTGCAGGGGTTATAGAGTTATCTGATACTGACTTAATTTTGGTAGAAATGAATCGAATTAGTTGGACAATTGAACAAGGGCGAAATCATTTAAAACAAAACTATAATAAGCAATCACGTCAACAGTTAAATAGTCAGGAAATTCAAGAATTTTTGAATTTCCTAAAATCTCATTCACCAATGAATAATTGATAATTGATAATTGATAATTAATTATTCATTATTCAGCGAGTTTAATCTATAATCTCTAATAGTTTTACATACTAGGTTGGGTAGAACTATATTTTCCTCAACTTTTTATTAGGTTATTCGATGTTGTTGTATTTCCCTAACCATAAATAAGATTAAGGCAACAATCAAGGGTAAAAAATAATAAATAGCACGATAAGCAATTAAAGCACCTAACACATCGGCATTAGAAACAGTAGCAGGAATTAATAATAAAATTACTGTTTCAAATACTCCTAAACCCCCAGGAACACTACTAATTAATCCTGCGGTTAATCCTAAAATATAAATGCCAAAAAATCCAGAAAATGATAACCCATGTCCAACAGGTAACAATAAATATAATACGGCTGATGCTAATCCCCAATCAAGGGCAGCAACACTAATAGAAGCTAAAGAAATCTTAGGAGTAGGAAACTTAATCAATTCTGAACCAATTTTCAGGGAACCTTTACCAAAAACACTAATCAGAAAATAAATAGAAACAAAAATCAAAAAGATAATGCCGATAGGATGGGCAGACTCAAAAGGTAAATGAAGAATAGCAGGAAGACTCAAAGGATCAACTAAAAAAACAACCCCACTTACTGCAAATAAGCCTAACCAAAAGGTTAAATGGGTAAAAATAATTAACTGAGCAATTTTAAGTTTAGAAACCCCCCAAGTCCCATAAAAACGATAGCGAATAGCTGTCCCTGAAAAAGCAGTAAATCCAATGGTATTACCCACCGCATAACTAATAAAAGCGGTTAAGGCAATTTTAGCCGGAGCCAAAGATTGATTAATATAACGAAACCCCAATAAGTCATAACCCGTCATGACTAAATAACCGAATCCTGTTAAAGCGATCGCCGCAATTTTATGACTCTTGGAAATAGTGCTTAAATATTGCCAAATACTTTGTAAACTATGGGCTTTTAGTTCATGAGTAATCATGATAATTGAAGCAACAAATAACAATAAAGCCAGTAAAATTGGCAGCATTTTAAGACAGAAACGAAGGATTGACGATCTCATAAACTTTCAGCAACTCTGAATTCTGATTATTTAGCCTAATATTAGTGGAAAAATTCTCCATTGTCCCCCTTGTCTTCCTTGTCCCCCTCAACAGAAAACTAATCAAAGGATTCCCTCTTTAATACCTTTCTATCGGTTTGGACTTCGGCGTGACGCTCACCGGAAGCTTCACCGCCAGGGGAAACTATGGCGGGAGTCCTCTTTTTGCATTTAAGATAGGTATAAAATTTTGATTAAGATGCGAGTGAACACCATTCCCCCTGTCGATTTAGTCCGTCAACACAAGCTCATCAGTGAAGATCTTGATGCTGCTGTTCTCGAAGTCGTGCGTTCCGGTCGTTATATTGGTGGTGCTGCCGTCAGCGACTTTGAACAACAATTTGGCCAGTATGTCGGAACCTCCCAATGTGTGGGCTGTAATTCAGGTACTGATGCCCTCTATTTAGCTCTACGTGCCTTAAAAATTGGCCCAGGAGATGAAGTTATCACCACCCCCTTTACCTTTATCGCCAGTGCTGAAATCATCAGTCTAGTGGGGGCTAAACCCGTTTTTGTGGATATTGAGCGCAGCACCTTTAATTTAGACCTGGAAGCCCTAGAAGCCGCTATTACCCCCCAAACTAAAGCTATTATTCCCGTTCATTTATTTGGCCAACCTGTCAATATGACTCGTTTGCTGGAAATTGCCCAAAAACATAATCTCTACATCGTTGAAGACTGCGCCCAAGCAACGGGGGCTAAATGGGGAGAGCAACAGGTGGGCAATATTGGTCATATTGGTTGTTTTAGCTTCTTTCCTACTAAAAATCTCGGAACTTGTGGGGATGGAGGGGCAGTCACCACCAATGATCCGGCGATCGCTGATGCCATTCGTGTCATTAAAGAACATGGCTCTGAGGTACGTTATTATCATGATGTTGTTGGTATTAATAGCCGTCTCGACACGATACAGGCCGCTATTTTACAAGTTAAATTGCCTTATTTAGACGGATGGAATGAACAAAGAAGAGAAGTTGCTCAACGTTATCATCAATTATTAAACCCCATTCCAGGGATACAACTTCCCCAGGAAATTGAGTCCGGCTATCATGTCTGGAATCAATATACAATCCTAGTTGAAGATAAAGAGCAAGGGGAGAGTCCATTCCGCGATCGCCTGAAAGAAAACTTGCAAAAACAAGGGATTATTTCTATGATTTATTATCCTATTCCCTTGCATTTACAGAAAGTTTATCAAAATTTAGGCTACCAAAAAGGAGATTTTCCCGTCACCGAAAAGGCCGCCCGTGAAGTCTTATCTTTACCCATGTTCCCCGATCTTTCCCCAGAAGAACAAGAACAAGTTACCTATGCTTTAAAGGATAATTGTTCGTCAGCAAACGTTTAATCAGATCCGAAAGGTTTCTCACGGCTTATTATAGAAGGAGAAATCTAACTTCGGTTTGCTAAAAATTGTAAAGGATTACATCAATGAGCCAAGTCACAACTATTTCCGGCCAAGGAATTCCCTTAGTTGGGGATGATATTGATACCGATCGCATTATTCCAGCGCGGTTTTTGCGTTGTGTTACCTTTGATGGGTTAGGAGAGCAGGTATTTGCGGATGATCGCAGCCAATTAAAGGGAAAACACCCCTTTGATCAGCCCCAATACCAAGATGCTCAAATTTTAGTGGTTAATGCTAATTTTGGCTGTGGCTCCTCACGGGAACACGCCCCCCAAGCTATTATACGATGGGGTATACAGGCTATTGTGGGAGAAAGTTTTGCTGAGATCTTTTTTGGCAACTGTATCGCCAATGGCATTCCTTGTGTTACCGCCTCCCCAGAAGCGATCAAAACCCTCCAAAGTTTACTCCAAACCAACCCCCAAGCTCAAGTTACCCTAGACTTAACTACAAAGGAAATCAGATGCAATGATTGGGTTGCCCCGATTGCTATGGGAGAGGGATCGCGTCAAATGCTATTAGAAGGCACTTGGGATAGCTGTGGGCAGTTGATTCAAAACCTTGAAGAAATTAAGGCTACAGCCCCCAAATTACCCTATCTTGCCTGGCATTCATGACCGCAATTGTCCCAGGTTGATCCAAAACACACATAATAGAAAATATCTAAGTTACAGTTGTTATGTTAAGTAATAATAAGGCAACTGAGATCACTTTATGTCAAACCTAGGTTTGATTATTTCACATTTTATGAATGTTGAGGAGTTAATCTGGCGATATAGTCAGGGAGACAGGGATTTTAGTCGGCTGGATCTTCAGCGGGCCGATCTGATTCAGGTTAATCTCAGTGAAGCTAATTTAAGCCGTACCGCCTTAGATTGGGCTAATTTAAGCGGAGCGGATCTCAGTCGTGCTAATTTAAACCGTGCTGACTTAATTAATGCCCGTCTCATCAGTGCTAAATTATTCGCAGCAGATTTAACCGGAGCAAATCTGAGCAATGCGGATTTAAGTTGGGTAAATTTAGAAGAAGCAACCCTCATTAGTGCTGATTTGAGCGGGGCCAACCTCAAACAAACCAATCTTAGTTACACTGATCTCAGAAGTGCTAACCTCAGTAATGCAAACCTCAGTGGTGCCATTTTAAGTGGGGCTATTTTAAGTCGTGTGGATCTTAGTGGGGCCAATTTGAGTGGTGTGGATCTCAGTGGGGCCAATTTGAGTCGAGCCGATCTTAGTGGGGCCGATCTCAGAGAAGCTGACTTAACTAATGCCAATCTTTATAAAGCGGATCTGAGTGAAAGTAAGCTGCAAAATATTGATTTCCAAGAGGCTTTTTTACAAGGGGCGAATTTTAGCCGCTCTAATTTAAAAGGAGCGAATCTAACGGGGGCGATTTTACGAGAGGTGAATCTCAGTCTGGTCACTCTCTCTGAGTTTAATTTACGGGCGATCACTTTTGCCAGCGAAATTGATTTAAGTTCTGCTAATCTCAAAGGGGCTAACTTAAAAGGGGCAATTCTCCGTCATGCTAATTTGGGTTATGGATTATTAAATAAAACTCATTTAAGCGATAGTATTCTTCGGGGTGCTAATTTAATTGATGCGTCTTTGCGGGGGGGAGATTTGCGAAATGCTAACTTCCGTAATAGTAATATTAGTGATATTAATTTAACTGAGGCAACCATGCCCGATGGCAGTCGTCATCCCTAAATCTTAAAAACCTTATTTAACTGTTTCTAGAAGTAGAAAATCATCGCATTCAACCGTTGTCCCATTAAGAATCACACCGCCAACTTTTCCCGTGCCAAGATTGGTATCAGTAGAAGCTAAACCGTCAATTCCATATTCGCTCGCTTTATCGGTGGAACGACAAACAACCGTTGAAAATGTCCGCTCATCTGGATCATAACCAACCCCAGCAGCATAATCGCGGGTGGCATTTCTCCCATTCTCTTTCCCTACCGCACCCTGTAACCCTTGGGTATCATCATTCTTTTCACCCAGGAAAATTGTATAATATTTCTCATTGCCCATAGGCACTTCTAGCTGTTCCGTCCCAGTGGCAAATATCCGTTTTTCATTAAAGAAAGTTTGTTGAGCGCGATTTAATGTACCCATTGTCCCTTTGGCTTCTGATTCTCTCGCTCGTCCAATATAATTCATAGTTTGGGGAAACAAGATACTGGCCAAAATACCGATGATGATAACAACAACTAATAATTCGATTAAGGTAAATCCTTTGTCTTGTTTCTTTCGGATAAGGTGTTTTAGAATAAGATGAGTCATGATTAGTTTGGGGAAAAGACACATGATTAGTTTACCCACCAAGTCTTAAAAATCTATCTTTTCTCGCCAAAAAAAATAACTCTGTTCCCTGGAATCCAGATTCACCCAAAAATCTCCCAATTTATAATCGGGAGATTGTCAATTTACGCCTTAGATAGCTAGACTGAGATCTTGCACCTAACACAAAACCTAAGCCACTTTAATTAATTCCTCCAGGGGTTGCCAACGGAAATAACGTTCCCCACCGAGTTCTATCACCACTTTAAGACGGGGTTCTTGTTGAGGTAAATTAGCTAAATAGGTCAATTCAATTTGAGAAAGGACATAGCCTTCTAAAATCCACAAAACCAGCCCTTTTGACTTGGGGGGCAAAGTTTCTAACTGATAGCCAGCGATAGGGGGAATAAAATAAACTGGCCCTACTGCTGCCTCTTGCCCAATGTTCTTTTTACCGAGGTGGGGAGGGCGCACCCCATGGACTCCCATTAGATAAGTTCCCACGTCTCCTAGTCCTCGGGCCGTAAGAGAAAAGCTATTATAGCCATTCGTCCGTAAACGTCGTTGATAACGTCCTTCAGATCCCCCTTCTAAGGGAGCATAAACCCCTAATGCGCCGGATTTTTCTAAGGCGCGGATGAATCCTTTTCCTGTGGTAAGCAGTGCCATAATTGATGCAGAATCCGTTTTAAAATGCCTATTTTAATTATAGGAGCATATTTATTAATTCTGCTTACTTATCAATATTTCTCCCAAATCTGTAAATCCTCTGGACGATCTATATCGGATAAAATAGGTAACAGATGATAACTTAAATTAAGTTGATCAGCAATATTTTTCGTCATCAATAAAACTTGAGATGTTCCCCAAGCAATATCCTTAAATAATTCAGGGATAACTTTTTTTAAACCAATTAAATAGTAACCACCGTCCGCAGCTTCTCCTAACACTAAATCATTATTTTCTAAGTAATTAAAGGCACTTTTAAGAATGTTTATATTAAGATCAGGACAATCAATACCAATAATCACAACCTTAGAAAATCCCAACTTAAACGACTCAGCAAAAGCGGAATTCATGCGGTTTCCTAAATCTCCGCTTGCTTGGGAATAGTAAGTTAAATCATCCCCTAACCATGCTTGCATTAATTGCTTATTTTTTCCTGTATAATAGATAGAAATAGCCAGATAATTTAAGAGTTTTTTTGCTTCTTTTAGGGTATGTTCTGTTAGTTTTTGTTGTAAATTTGCTGCTCCTTCTGCTCCCAAAACAGGAATTAAACGGGTTTTTGTTTTTCCCGGTTCAGGATAGCGAGTAAAAATAATCAAAGTATAATTATTAAGGGCTTCAGCCCTCACTATGAACTTTTTTATCATCTACTTAACGGCGCGGTAGCTAACCGAATTTGTTCCCAAAGGTAGAAAAATTGTAAACACTTCACCTTGTTGCGATCGCTGACGAACAATTAACTTACCGCCTAAACGATGAAAGAGGTTTTTTGTCACATCTAAATTAAGACTTAAACTACCTGTTTCTGGCTGAAACATTAACAACTGTCCTAAGGCTTGAAGCGGGTTATTTGGTTGATTAGATTCTGTTTGAAATTGTAACTTTAATTGATGACCAGCGGTGCTAACTTGAACCCGAAGATGTCCCCCATTTGTTAGACTACGAGTACATTTTTCAATTAATCCAGTTAACACTTGATCCAACATTCCAGGATCACTAACCACTTGGGGTAATTTCTTGGGAAGTCCCACATCAAGCACGACATTTCGTCGTTGGGCTTGTTTTTTCCAACGGGGAACACATTGATTTAAAAGACTTTCTAAAGAAGTTGACACTAATTCAACTGCTAAGTTGTGATTAGTTTTGCTTTTTAGTTCTGTGGCCCGAAAAATCAATTCCATGCGATTAATTTGTTCCGTACATTCTTGATCAATATTCTCTAATAACTTAATCATTTTTGGCTCTAATTCTCGACTCCGTAATAATAACCTTGTCATGGTACGAATACTGGTTAAAGGAGTACGAATTTCATGGGTTAAGGCCTGTAATAAAGTAATATCTGTGGCTTCATCAATTCCCTGAAGATGTAAAGGAATATCTGCCACTTTTTTCGCCGTTTTCTTAGAAGTTTCTAAGTCACAAAAAGAACGAATTTTTCGAGCAGAAAGAGTAGGAAATTGGGGTAAATAATGGAGAAGTAACCGACTAAATTGGCTAACAATGCGATAATTGGGCGCAATTGGGGGAAATTCTTCAACCCACTCATCTAACTGCCATAATTGAGGATGATGGGTCATAACGAGACGCGATCGCAAGGTTAACCATCCTTGTTGTACCACATCAGGATCAAAGGAAAATTGAAAGGCTGGCAGTCCTAGGCGATCTTCCCCTAAAACCATCATTAACCCAAAATGAGGAGTTAAAATCAGGCAAAATTGTTCAGTAACGAGGGGATCTTGAGGAGATAAAGGCAGTTGAGTAATTCCTGGGGGGTCTATATTTACGCAAGTCGCTGGGGCCGCTGGTAGCTGAAACCTTTTTCCTACGCAGTTTTGACCCATTTGTAAGGTAAAAATTCCTGTCTGAAGTTGGTTGGTGAGGGTGGGATGACAAAGTATAGGCGTAGGGGCTGATAAAATGAGTCCTTGAGAGGTAAATTTTACCTCAGTTGTCTCCCCAATTTGGGATAAAAGTAAGGTTTCTAAAGCGGCGATCGCACTAAACCATTGTCCTTGTCCCTTAAGTCGAAGTTGGTCAATTTCCTCGGTGGTTTGCTGAGATACACAAGTTTGAATCACCGTATCTTCATGACGATTAATAATATCGCTTAGTTTCTCTAATAATCCCTCAGACACAATCATTAATTTCTCTCAGTGCAAACAATTGACCTCTAGCATCTCTGATGATAACGGAATCAAGAGATTAAGAACAGTGGTAGAACCGAACCGAATAAGGGGCAATTTCCCTAGGAAGGATTAAGGGGTGGTTTGAGTTGAAAAGAAGCCACAACCTGTCCATGATCTGATTGCCAAGGTTCTACTTCAGCATCGCTTAACATTTCATCAATTAAATGATCATTAAACACAGAAACATAGGTAACTTTTCCGATACTTTCACGGTTGAAAGCGACAAATTCTTCACTAACTAAAATATGATCTAAGCTTTCATAATAACCATTATGAATATGACTAAAATAAAAATCCCCATAGCTTTGACGGGCTTGAATATCTTTGACACTATAAAGCAGAACATCCCAGATCTTTTTCTTGGCTTCAAATCTCAGTTTTTCCCAAGGGGGTTCACCCATAATCATTCTGGTAGTAACAGCTAGATTTCCATCGTTTAAATCTCCTAAAACAATCACAGGATATTGACGATTTTTTAGCTTATCCATGAGAATTACTCTCAAGGCTGCTGCTTCCGCCGCACGAAGAATTAAAGCCCTTGCTTTTCCTTTAACAAATTCCACTGGATCTTGACGATCAACACTTTCAGGAATAATAGGACGTTTCGATTTTAGATGGACAACAAATACAGTACATTGTATATCATCTGTTAAGGCAATATCCGCCGCAATTACAGGACGACTAAAAGAATTAATCGGAATAATAACCTCTTTAAAATCCAAATTTATTCCTAGAGGAAATTCCTTAAATATTGTATATTTAATAACTGGAAATTTAGAGAGAAGGGCAACAGTGGGTAATTCTCCTGTGGGGTTAGTGGTAATAATTGCCGCGTCTTTATAGTCTTGATTTTCTGCAATAATTTCCTGTAATGCTTCCTGATGAAAGAGTTCTTGAAACCCAATAATATCAGCTTTCATCAGGTTTAATTGATGATTAATCCAAGCTTTTTTTTGCTGATAAACTTCTGGTGTATATTCTCGATTACCGTGGTATTTTACCTGAGGCAATACTAAATTATATAGGTTAAAAGTTCCAACATTAAAAGATTTTTGGCGCGTTTTATAGCTGATAGTTGTTTCTGTGTTCATAGTTTTTATAAAGTAACTTGGCTGAGAATGTACTGTAAACGATCATAATCATCTTTCAATAAAATGCTTAATGTTCGTCCCACCTTAACTAACCAATCTCGATCAGCTTTTCGTAATAAATAAATCTCTCTAATTGCCGCCGCGATCAACGCTTCTGAGGGGGCCTCTTTAACTTGTAAAAGAATCCGTAAAAACTCAACTTGTTCACTAAAATAAACAATTTCTGTAGGTTGACATTGATACACCGCTTGATGAATTTGAGGGGGACGAGGAGGCAAAAATTGATAAATTTTTCCTAAATTTTGTCCATTACCATTAACCATATTTTGAGAAGTTTCAAAGCCAACAATTGCTGCCCGAAACTCCGTTTTAAGCATGGCAAAAATTTGGGGTTGTTGTTCCCGTAAATCTGATAAAGATAAGCCTAATGCCCTCGCACGATGGACTGAATCAATAGGAGTTGTGGTAGCATAGGTAACAATTCCTAAAATTTTATTGCCTGATTCTTCATCTAAGGATTTTACCCAACTGCCAAAGGGAGGCATCACAGGAAAACTTAAGGTTTCTGGTTCCAAACATTGGGCTAAAAATTGCGTGGTTGATGTTTCAATCACTTCTGCAATATGATCGGGACGACGACTATCTGTGGCAAATTGGGGTAAGGGAAGACGCATAATTAAATAAACAACTATAGAGACGCAAAATTTTGCGTCTATCAAACAATAATTTAATTCATTAATCTTACTTTTTCTTGCCTGAAGTTAGCTCAACAGCTTCTATTTCAGATAACAAAAAGGTGACAAGTTTATCCCAATTTCCGCCTTCAAATAATACAGCAGCTTTTCCGTCACTTACCCGCTGCACCAGTCCTTCAAAATGGTAGTAAGTATCATTAGGATTAGTGATGCGTACTGTTGTTCCTGGTAAAATTAGCATGGTCTTGATCCCGATTCAAAAAGTTTCTCTCTCTAGCTTAGCAGTATAATCCCTATTTGTGGACAATGATGTTAAGGAAATTTTTTCAAGAATTGCTGACTTTTTGCTTCTTGGTTGTTTTAAGATGATTGTAAAAGTTTTTGATAAAAAATTAATAATTGTTGTGCCAGGGCTTTATTTGTATATTTTTCTAATACTCTTTGATAGCCTTTTTCTGCTAATTCTTGGGCTAACTGTGGATTTTCTATGAGTTGAGTTAAACAAACTTTTAAGGCGAGATCATCTCCTTCCGGAAAAATCAATCCAGCGTCTTCAATAACATTAGGAATTTCCCCAGAATTAGACCCAATAACAGGAACTTTACAGGCCATCGCTTCAATTAAAACATGGCCAAATTGTTCTTTCCAACCTACAGCAGTTAAGGTTTTAAATTGATAGGTTGTTTCTGAGGGTAAAACTAAAACATTCATCAAGTTAATATAACGAGCTACTTGATCATGGGGAACACTTTCTATAATAATTAATCTATTTTCAAGTCCGATTTTTTTTGCCTCACTAAGAATTGTTTCTTTTAATTCTCCCCTACCTAATAAGAGCAGTTTCCAAGAAGACTGAGATAAATTAGCAACGGATTTTAATAAAGTCAAAATTCCTTTCTCTGTTACAAATCTCCCTACAAATCCAATCACGAATTCTTCTGGTTTAATGCCTAGTTTATTGGCTAATTCGGGCTGTTTTTGGGGAGAAAAAAAAGTTTCATCTACTCCCAATTGGGGCATCACTTCAACAGCATTATTATAGCCATGAGCTTGTAAAATATCAGCAGCATCTTGATTTCCTGCTACTAAACCATCAGTATTTTTGAGGTTATATTGTTCCAAATAAGAAATAGGAAATTTAGAGGTATAGGGGAGATTCCACCAAGTAAAAAAGAGATTTTTTGCTTGGAGATTTAACCAACGATTAAGGGTAATTAACTGAGCATAAGCAAAAGATTTAACCCCTTGTTCAACTTGAATTATTTGAGGTTTAAAGTCTTTCAATAAAGGAATAATATCTAAGCCAAATGTTAATAATCCTTGATTATTTTTGCTGAAATTAGAAATAGGAATCACTCTAAATTGTCCCTCAGTGCGAGGTTTTGTCTCAATTAATTGATTTTGTACCCCACCTGGCCGCCATTGTTTAGGTACAACAATTATGACCTCAATATTTGGTTCAAGGTTCGCTAAAGTCCTAAATTTTTCACCGTTTAGATCAACAATGTAGGTGTGACTAGCAACTAAAATTCTCATATTAGTATTAATTAACAAGCAAGGTTTATTTAAGCTATTTGAGAGAGTTTATTTTGATTCAAGTTAGAACTGTTTAAATCTTCTTTACTATAAATTTGTCCATCATTCCACCTGGCGAAAATAACTGTTTTCATCGCATCCAATAATCCCAAGCTATAAAAAAACAAACGTACCAGAATTTTAATCGGTGAACCCCCTTTATTACAGGGAGGATTTCCTAATACATGACAGTCAAAAAGTTTAGCATATAAACGCAATTGTTGATTAAAAGTTAAATTTTTCAGAGCCATCAAAAAATGATTATGATAGAAAGTGAGTTGATAATTAAAAGAACGGGTACTGATGTCATGACATCCTCCTGTTTCTTCTCCTAAATGCACTAAATAAGCATCAGGTTCATACCAAATTTGATAACCTGTTTGTCGTAACCGTAAACAAAAATCAGACTCCTCTCTAACAGCATTGCCTCGAAATCTTTCATCAAACCAAACATTATATTTAGTAAAAATTTCCCGTCGAAAAGACATATTACAACCACGGGTTGAGATCACCTGTTGTGGTTTAGTTGTATGAACTAAATCAATATGATACCAAGCAATACCAGGGTCCATTGCTTCTGGTGGTAAAATATCAATAGTATAGGGAGATTCAGGGTTATTCACCTTTTCAGAATCAGCCAATTTCATGCGATCTAAAACTCGTCCCGCAATGGCTCCAACCCCTGGATATTTATGATAAGCTTCTACGTGAGCATATAGATAGTTTGGGGGTAATTGAACATCATCATCAATAAAGATAACAATCTCACCTTTAGCCCGTCGAACACCATAATTCCTAGCACCTGGTAAACTGGCCCAATTAATGCGAAACCAGTTAATTTTATTGGTGTTAACTAGCTGTTCTAAATAAGCTTGAATGCTTGGTTCATGGGTGAGAGTTTGATCGACAACGATAATTTCAAGACTGGGATAATCTTGCTTAATAACATCTTCAAGAGTATCTTTTAGGATTTGTTCTCGTCGATAGGTAGGAATAATTAAAGAAATCAAAGGATAGTTCATAATTTTAGGCAGCTGATGGGAATTTTTTAGTGGATTTAACTCTCTTTTTCTTAGCGTCTTCTGCTTCTTTTTGGGCTTTGACTTTAGCTTGTTCCTCTTTATCAATAAGTGGCAATTTAAAAATAATACCAGCAAACAGCCAATAGTAGACACAAACCGGATCAGTATCTAGGGGATACCAATAGGGGAAGTAGCTAATAATTAACAGAAACACCCAAAAACCAGAGGCAAAACTTTTTAGAGCTTTATCTTTTAAGGGTTTCATAGCCTTGAAAGAAAGAAAGGATAAATGACTAACAAAAATCATAAACGCTCCTAAGCCTAAAAAACCAATTTCAAATAACAGTTTAGGGTGATAGGTTTCTATTAAGAAAATAGGACCAAAAATTCGAGTAGAGTTTGTAGCTTTACCCAAACCCCTCCCTAAAATTCCTTTTTGGTTATCTAGGGCAACTAAGAATTGTTCTTGCATAAAAACATAGGGAGGAGACGCATTCCACCGAGCCACAAAACTGTCAATTCTTTCTTGAATAAAATCTGGATTTAAAAAAGAAAATCCAATAAACAGAACAAAAGAAAGGCCAATTCCAATAGGGATAAATCGCTTAAGGTTAGCAACTTGTCCTGTGATAATTAGTAAAATAAGAATTACCCCTGGCACCATCGCTAAGGCTATTCTTTGCCCACAGATAATGGCATTAATAAAAACTAGGGCCATGCCAACTAAACCAGTATTGCGCCAAAAGAAAGATGTATCACTAAAAGCAACAGCAAAAGTAATGGCGGCATTTCCTATTAAAAACCATGCCCAGTGCCAAGGAGATACAAAGGTTCCAGGTAATCGAATTTGACCTTGACTGGGACTATAAAGTAGAGAACCGCCGACCAAGCATTTAGCATTTAATTGGGGCTTGAATAAATCGAGTCCTGTCAGGTGATTTGTTCCCTGACATCGACCTGTTTTTAACATCCAATATTGGGCTAGGCCTAACAGACAGCAAATAATCGCTAAAATAACGAGCAAACGACCTAAAAAAAGTAACTTTTTTTTATCTTCAATTAAGTAATAAGCACAAAAAATCAAGGGAACATAACCAAGTAATACTTTTAATCCCAGTACCCCTTGTAGAAAGGGAATTCCATTTTTACAGGGTGTTCTTATAACGATTCCATTGCTACCTAAAATAAGTTCTCCATTAGCATCTCGCAAAAGCTCTTCATACTCGCTGAGAGAATCGCAAGTTGGGAGAAATTCCTGTAATCCATTGACTAAAAATAGTGTGAGTAGGCCGGATACTAAGATAAAAAGTAAAGTAGGAAGTAGCTTTTTAGGCACAATAATTGGTTTTCTTTTACGGCGACACTCTGTTATAAAGCCCAATAAGGCAGGAAGATAAAAGGCATCTTTAGATATTTGAAAGAGGGCATTTCCTCCACCAATCCAGTAGGTTGCGGTACCACTGAATGGCATATAAATGAGAAAGGCCCACATAGCCATTCGGGGATAATTGTAACAAATAACCATGGTTGGCACTAGCAAACCAACGCCAATACCGACTTTGGGGCTAATACTGAAACTCAAAGTTACTCCCACGATAATCGCAAAGAATAAAGAGAATCCGATTAAACCCATGATTTTTCTTGTGTTTTCTCTCGCTTGGCGTTTTTTGGCGAGTTTTTCCTTGATATCAATGGCTGAAGTCTCTTTTTGACCCTTCGTTGCTTTTCTTTTGCTCTTAGAGCGTATCATTGTCTTTTAGCTGTTGTGACTGCCTGTGTAAATTATACATAAATATACAAAAATGCTGAAATTTTTCGGGCAATTTTTCTAAAGGACTCTGATCTTTCTAAGGTAGTCGATTAATAATTAGGGAATAAATTCCTAATAATTGTTGCCTGGCAAAATGTTAGATCGGTTATGATTATAATATCTTTGATAGCCAGGATGAGATCGAGACGGTTTAGAATGGTTAGGATGATGACAATTACCACAATATCCTCGGCGATCGCGTTCAATAATAATCCTTTCTCTCGAATAAGAATTCCTTCCCCTATCATAATAGGAATTACCTCGATCATAAGACCTACTAGGCTGATTATTGGGTGGGATAATTGTTCGATGGATGCCTGGATAGGGATTAGTTCTGATCCGGACGGGATAAGCTAGGATATCTTTAGGAAACCCACTCACTAAGAGGGTTATTCCTAACATTAGACTAAAAGATTTATTGAGCATTGCGCTACCTCAATTCTTCTGAGAAGCGTCTGAGTCTTTTCTCAGCAGATTCTCTTATCCTCATTGTAAACGTTTCTCTAGGGTTGTCAGATTAAGTTATGTAGCGTTAAAATTGAGAATAATTAGTATGATGGTTGATATAAGGTACAAATGTAGTCACTAACCCATTAATTCTAGGATCAACAAGATGAGTGATCACAAACAAAATCCTCTCTCCCGTGAGATGAAAACCCATGCTATGATTTTAGGCAGTTTTGTCGCAATTTTCTGGGTGACAGAATTATTAGATATGTCTATTTTTAGGGGAAGGTTAGATCGCTTTGGTATTATTCCTCACAGTCTTGTTGGGTTGAGAGGAATTCTATTTGCCCCCTTTTTACATGGAAATTTAGCTCATTTAATTGGTAATACCATTCCTTTCGTGGTGTTAGGATGGTTAGTCATGTTACAAGAAACCAGTGATTTTTGGATTGTCACTTTCTTAACAATGATTATCGGTGGTTTCGGAGTTTGGTTTTTTGGCGCACCAGGATCAGTACATATTGGGGCAAGTATCCTGATTTTTGGCTATTTAGGATTTTTGTTATTACGAGGCTATTTTCAGCGAAATTTTGCTTCAATTTGTCTCTCAGTAATTGTTGGGGTTCTCTATGGGGGACTGGTATTTGGGGTTTTACCAGGTCGTCCTGGAATTTCTTGGCAAGGTCATCTTTTCGGCTTTTTAGGGGGTGTTGTAGCGGCTAAATTGATCACTAATGAAAAACGCTTTTATTCGTGACGACTCCCAACGCCGAGCAAGCTACGGCGTGGGCTTCTCCAAGTCTCGAA